>JAENXO010000229.1 GCA_016649455.1 Gemmatimonadota bacterium
ACGGACTCGCCTCGTTGAAGTCGGCTCTTCGAATGCGGGTACAGGCGGAGCGCCCGACCGTCGAGCTGTCGGTCCCTGTGAGTGACGGAAAAACGCTCGCGCAGGCCTACCGGGAGTCCGAGGTGCTCAACCGCCGCGACACCGACACGGAAGTCGTGCTGACGACTCGTGCGACCCGGGCCCTGATCGGGGCATGGGAACAGCAGCCGGGGATCGAGGTTCGGGTCCGGAAGAAGACGTGAGCAGGCTCGCGAGGGCAGAGTTCGGACGGTACAATCCGCCATCCCCGGGATGAAGAAGATTCGATGAACGGGAGTATCCCATGAGGCTGTTCATCAACATAGATCACGTCGCTACGGTGCGGCAGGCGCGCCGTAGCGATGAGCCCGATCCGGCCCGGGTCGCGGTTCTCGCCGAGCTTGGCGGAGCGGATGGAATTACGGTCCACCTGCGGGAGGACCGAAGACATATCCAGGATCGGGACGTCGATCTGCTGATGCAGACCGTCAGGACCGGGGTCAATCTCGAGATCGCCACGGTCGAAGCTATGGTTGATCGGGCGCTCGGCTGGCGGCCGGCGGCCGTGACCCTCGTTCCGGAGAAGCGGGAGGAGATCACGACCGAAGGTGGCCTTCATCTGGCGGGATCGGCCGGTGACCGGACATCCGAGGCGGTTTCCCGTCTCAGGGCAGCCGGGATCCGGACTTCGCTGTTCATTGATCCCGATCCGGATACGATTCGTGTGTCGGCGGAGCTCGGGGCCGATGCCGTGGAGCTGCATACCGGTGAGTACGCGAACTCGAGCGATGCCGCAGACCGGACCCTGCAGGTCGCGCGGTTGCGCCAAGCGGCGGAACTGGCTCGTGATCTGGGGCTGAGCGTGCACGCCGGACACGGACTGACGTACGAAAACGTAGGTCCGGTGGCTGCTCTCGAGACATGCGAGGAGCTCAACATCGGACACTCGGTAATCAGCCGATCCGTATTCGTCGGGATCGAACGGGCCGTGCGGGAAATGCAGGAGCGGGTGAGGCGGGCCCGCGCCTGATGGGCCACGCGACCGACTGATGCGCGAGCACCGCTGGAAGACCCTGTTCGGGATCGTAATCACGATCGCCCTGCTCGCATGGGTGCTGCGCGATGTTTCTGCAGCAGAAGTATGGCGCGAACTGCGCGATGCGGATCCCATCTGGCTCGTGCTGGCGGTCGTGCTCGCCACGTTCAGCATGGTACTCCGGGCGATTCGCTGGCGGATTCTGCTCGAGCCCGTGGAGCCGAACACGAGCTTCGATTCCCGTTTCGGGGCCGTGTGCATCGGGTTCGCCGTGAACAACCTCTTGCCGGCCCGGCTGGGTGAAATCACCCGGGCATTCGCGATCTCCCGGACAGAGCCGATTACGCTGTCCGCCTCCGTAGCCTCCCTCGTCGTCGAACGGATACTGGACGGAGTCGTACTCGCCCTGTTCCTGTTCGCCACGATCTCGTCGCCGGGCTTTCCCCTGGGAGAGGGAACTTCGGCCGAGCTGATTCGCCGGACGGCCAACGTCGGGGCGTTGGTGTTTTCCCTCGGGCTGGGTCTGTTGTGGCTCGCGGCACGAAATCCGGACAGAGCGGTCGATCTGTTCGATCGGACGATCGGTCGCTGGCTGCCCCACAGGTTTTCGGAACGGGCGAGTCAGGTGGCGAGCGCGTTCGTGGCCGGACTCGGGGCGCTGGCAAGGCCCGGGGTGTTTCTGCGAGCGCTGTTCTGGAGCTTCATCGTGTGGATCGACCTGGCGCTGTCGATCTGGGCCGGCATCATGGCCTTCGGGATCACCGGCCCTGGTGTCTCGGGCTCCTTCTTCCTGCAGTCGGTAATCGCCTTCGCCGTGGCGGCTCCTTCGAGTCCGGGCTTCTTCGGCGTGTTCGAGGCGGCCGCTCGTCTGGGTCTCAGTCTGTGGAGCGTCCCCCCGGCCCGCATCGTAAGTTTTGCGACGAGCTACCACATCCTCACGTTCATTCCGGTGACCGTACTCGGACTCTGGTACCTCCAGCGGATCGGGCTGTCGTGGAAGGACGTCGGAAGACCGGAGGAGGATCCGGGATCGCCTGATCCAGAGCCGGCGTCGCCGAGTCCGGGCCCGGAAGCGTCGACTTGACCTCACTGCCGGAAGCCGTGCAGCGGCTCGCCCCCGCGAAGTTGAACCTGCGGCTGCGTGTACTGCAGCGTGACGAGACCGGATATCACGGCGTCGAGACCCTGCTTCTCGCGCTGGAGCTGTCGGATCGGATCACGCTCGTGCCTGGGGGCGCTGGAATCCGACTCGAGGTAGATGGCGATCCCGGGGTTCCCGCTGACTCCACCAACCTCTGCTGGCGCGCGGCAGACCTCCTGTTCAGGACGGCAGGTATCGATCCCGCCGTGACCATCCGGCTCGAGAAGCGCATTCCGAGCGCCGCGGGTCTCGGAGGAGGAAGTTCTGACGCTTCGTCGGTGCTGGTCGCACTGAATGAAATGCTTGACCTGCCGGTCGGAGAGGAGTACCTGCCGCAGATTGCCGGTGAGCTGGGCAGCGACGTTCCGTTCGGGCTCGTCGGCAGCCCTCTTGCTCTCGGCTGGGAGCGCGGCCGCCGGCTGATTCCGCTCCGCCCACCGCCCGCCCGCCCGGTGCTGATCGCGGTTCCGCCGTTCGGCGTATCGGCCGGCGATGCTTACCGGTGGCTGGCGGCGGACCGCAGGGCGGCAGATCCTGACTCCGGTTCGACCGCGGAACTGGCAGGCGGTCTGGTGCTTCCGACTCCCGAGTCGCTGGCGAAGTGGGATGTCCTGGAGCCCCTGGTGTGCAATGACCTCGAGAGCCCGGTGTTCCGGAGACATCCGGAGTTGCGGATCATTCGAGATGGCATGCTCGAATTCGGGGCGAGTCTGGCTTTCCTGTGTGGCAGCGGTTCCTGCGTGGCGGGGATCTTCGATTCAGCCGAGGTCCGGGACCGGGCTGCGATGGAGCTCGAACAGCGGGCCGGAGTTCGGGTGATCCGGACCGCGACGAAGGAACTGAAGGCAGGTTGACGCTCCGGGAGGTCCCGGCCATGTTCGCACCATACGTCCGCTCGGAGCGGGAAGCGCCGCAGGGCGGTTTCTGGCCCTTCGTCTAATGGCAAGACCCCGGCCTTTGGAGCCGGTAATCCAGGTTCGAATCCTGGAGGGCCAATCTTCCCGGGCTAGGTCTCGGGCCTGATCGAACGGGCCTCCTCCGACGTGCTCTGCTCGACCGGAGCGCACTCCCAACCCAGCGTCATTCGCTCAGGCAGGTGGAGTTGCCACCAGTCTCGTGCCATCTCCGTGCCCCAGGGTTCGACCGGCAGTGCATTGAGGCGCGCGAGCAGGTCCAGCGCGGATGCGGGCCGTTCCGCGGGTTCTTTTGCGAGGCAGTCCAGCACGACCTGATCCAGCTCGGCCGGGATCGTCGTCTCGCTGAGACTCGACGGAAGGGGAGGGTCGTCGCGCACGTGCTGCGTGAGGACCGCGATCGGTGTCGCCCCCTCGAACACGTCTGGCCCCGTGAGCATCCAGAAGGCGACGCAGCCGAGCGCGTAGAGGTCTGCCCGGTGATCGACCGGCCGGTCGCCGACTGCGATCTCCGGCGCCATGTATGCCGGAGTCCCCGTCGTTACATCGGGCGAGGTCAGATCTCGACCCGCCGAGTCTTCGTCATTCGACGACTTCACCAGCCCGAAGTCGAGAACCTTCGTGTAGTCGACCGCCACGCCCATCCGGCACGCGGCCAGGTTCGAGGGCTTGATGTCCCGGTGCACTAGCCCCCGGTCGTGCGCTTCGGCGACCGACAGACCATATCTGCTTCAGAATATGAACGGTGCGCGGTGCGCCCAGCGGACCGAACCGGCCGACGAGTACCCGCAGATCCAGTCCATTCAGCAATTCCATGACGTAGTAGAAGGTGCCGTCTTCCGTCGTGCCGAACTCATAGAGCTCGATCGTGTGTGAACACTTCAAGCTGGCGGCCGCCCGGGCCTCGCGACGGAATCGCTCGATGACCACCCGGGCCCGGTCCGGTCCCCAGGCGCCCAGCGCCTCGGGCCGGATCAGCTTGATCGCCGCTGGCCTGGCCAGCAGCCTGTGTGTCGCCCGATACACATCGCCCATGCCCCTGTGACCGATCCGGTCGCCGACCCGGTAGCTGCCGAGTTCCCGCTCCCGAGACACCCGTTTCCCGAGGCCGCGGATCACGGTCGCCGGAAGGACCGCCATGAGAGCACACGCATAGTTCGGAGCGAGCGTCCACAGAAGGTCGAATCGCCCGAGATCATAGACGTTTCCCTGCGCGATCGAGACGCCGAACAACAGCGGATCCATCGACGCCGCGAGGAATGCGGCCGCGAGCGTACGGTAAGGTCCGGCCGGGGCAATCGTCGGATAGACGACGATGATGATACAGATGAATGAGATCCCGGCTGCCGGATACCAGTCCGGTGGGATGACGAACCAGTTGATCAATGCGATGAGCAGCGCGTTGAGGACCTCCTACACGAGACCGATATCGATCAGCAGGCTCGGTCGATGGTGCAGGGCTCCCGCGACGACCACCATGACCACGGACAACGCGGTGCCTGTCGCGGCGATCAGGTTGGACGGACTCAACAGGGCGGTATCTGTGTGGAACTGAGTCGGTCCCGTGATGCGCCACATCACTGTGTTCATGATAAGAACCCAGGCCCAGATGCCCAGCGAACACCATGCTCGCGATCCCGACCCGCCTGCATGTCTGTTCGAGGATCTCGTCCGGCAGTGCGCGCAGGTCCCCGGAGGCCGCAGGGGTGCTCAGGTGCGGTGCGACGACGGAGTTCTTCACCGGGTCACCTCAATCCCTGACTCAGTGTCTGCAGCGAGGATCTCGCGCTCCAGCCAAGCGGCGACCAACTGGTGTGCCGCGGTGACCGGCGCGGGCAGCCGAATCCCATCGGGCTCATTCCATCGCTCGAGCGCTGTCCGCGCTTCGAGTCGCGTGAACCAGCGCACCTCCTCCACCTCGACCGGATCGATCCGGATCTGATCCGA
>JAENXO010000182.1 GCA_016649455.1 Gemmatimonadota bacterium
CACCTGACGGAGGTCAGCTGGCGGAAATTCTACCTCTTTGCGGTCGCGGGGTACTTCGCGCTCGACATCGTATTCGCACTTGTCTACCTGTCGCTCGGGCCGGGTGCGATCGATGGAATGACGGCGACGTCGCTGTCCGGGAGATTCGCCGAGTCCTTCTTCTTCAGCGTGCATACGTCGACCACTGTGGGATACGGGTCACTGTCACCAGCAACGACGGCGGCGAACCTGGTCGTCGCCGTCGAAGCCCTCACTGGACTGCTCGGATTCGCCGTGATGGCGGCGCTCCTGTTCGCGCGACTCTCGCGACCGACCGCCGACATCCGGTTCAGCGAACAGGCGATCGTGGCTCCGTACCAGGATATGACCGGGTTCATGTTCCGGATCGCCAACGGCAGCCGGGGCGATCTGGTCGATGCGTCGGTGCGCGTCATGTTTTCGTGGCTGGATGGGGAAGGGGAGGAGCGCCGACGGAGGTTCGAAACCCTCGACCTGGAGCGGCAGCACATCACGTTCTTCCCGATGCACTGGACGGTGGTCCACCCGATCGATGAGTCGAGTCCCCTGAACGGCTGGGATGCAGCTCGTCTGCAGGCCACTTACGCCGAGTTCCTGATCCAGGTCGCGGCTACAGCGGAGATCTATTCGCAGGTCGTGCGGGTCAGGAGCTCCTACGTCGCCGAGGACGTGGTGTTCGGCGCTCGGTTCGCGAACATCTACGAGCTGTCCGACACGGGCGGAACGAGTATCGACGTGCGTCGGATCGGCGAGATCGAGCGGGTAGCCTGATCGGAGGCGCTATCCCCCGAGCCTTAGCGCGGCGGTCTCGGCCTCCCGGACAGTCGGCTGCAGCTCGGTGTCGGCGTCGGCCCAGACCTGGCTGACGAACCGGTAGTCGCGCAGGGCCGGCTCCGTCTGTCCGAGCCGGTCGGCGAGCCGCGCTCTTTCCATGATCCAGATGACGCGGGATGCGAGAGGCCAGTCGTTGATGAAGCGCCCCTGCAGGACCTCCAGGGCTTCCGCGTCACGGCCGACCGCAACCAGCACCCGGGCCCGGACCAGAACAGTGAGATTCGATCCGAGCCAGCCGGGCTCCACCGTCTCGAGCCTGAGAATCGCGTCCGTCGTGTCGCCGCGGGCGAGGGCAAGAGCTGCGCGCCCGACACCTTCGTGTCCGCCGCGCTCCAGGTAGCGCTGGATGGCCGCAGTGTCCGACCGCGCCGCCCACCACCAGAGCTCATGGGCCATGACGTTCGGGTCGAACTTTTCTTGCTCCAGCCAGTCTGCGAAGGACGAATCCGCGACCTCCGCGTCGATGAATCCGAGCATCGCCGCCTCGGGGATCAAGGCCTGGAACCAGGTATAGTACTCCCCACCGGTTACCTCCACCGATTCCCGCAGGTGCCCCCGGTAGGCCAGTGAAGCGGCCAGGTTTCGATTCACGATCTCCGGGGCCGTTCTCCAGTACCTGGGATCGTGCTCCCGCTCCGCCGATGTCCGCGCCACGCGGATCGCAAGCTCCGTAGAGTCGGCGAGGAGCCACAATCGGATCCAGGTCATGAACAGGGCTTCGGGATGGACGGCGTCGAGCAGGCTGTCCAGCTCGGCGGGGTCGGACAGCGGATCGAGAATGCGATCGAGGAGGAGCGGAACACCGGTCGCCTGTTCCGGCGGATTCAGCGCGAGGTAGGTGCGAGCATACTGCCGAGCCACATCCACCCGGCCCTCGTCCATCGCGTACCGGAAGGCGGGCTGATAGGCCGGGGCGAACGCCGAGTCGAGGCTGATCGCCCGATCGAAGGCGTCCGCCACCTGGGCCATCGTGACGGTACGCAGGTCGTCATAGAACAGGTCGCGCACCACACCGACCGTGTACCAGGACTCCGCATCGCCCGGATACTCTCGCGTTGCCGCGAGCGCGTTCCGATAGGCACGTTCGGCGAGCTCGCGCGTCCCTCCTTCGGGTAGCCTCCACAGCTTGAACGCCGCCAGGTCCGCCGCTGCCGCGAGCAACAGGCTGTCGTGTCGCGACAGACCGCTGTTCAGCTCACCGGCACGGGCGACGTGTTCCCAACCCTCGCTGCTGTCGCCCAGCTCGATGTACTGGATCGTCGAACCGAGACGGAGATGACCCATGGCGAACGTGCTGTCGAGCTCGATCGCCCGCTCGTAATGGGTCCGGGCGCTGTCCCATGCGGTGCGCCGGAATGCCTGTTCGCCGGCCAGGAACGCCTTCAGTGCCGGCATCGAGCGAGATCCGATGCTGGTGTGCCGCATTGCCCCGATATGCCGCGTGGCGCTGAGCTCTCGCAGGATCTGAACGGTCAGCGTGTCCACGAGCGCGTCCATGCGCTCGGGAACACCACGGATCTCCAGGTCCCCGAGCACCGTCGGCCCGGCGACGTCCACCAGCGTAGCGTTGATCCGGACTGAATCTCCGCCGATTCCCATCAGGCTGCCGAACACCACGAGTCCGGCGCCCGTGCGCAGGCCGGCGACCTCTGCGGACTCCACGTCAGCCCGGCCCGGCCACGCGCGCACGGCGGCCGTGGGTGTCAGCGTGCGCAGCTCCCCGGCGTTGTCGAGGCTCCGGGAGAGAAAGTCCACGATCCCCTCGCCCCAGATCTCGTGCTCCGGATTAAACACCCGAAACGGTGCGACGGCCACGAGGTTCGGGTCGAGGGCGGAAACCGGGTCTTCCCTGAGAGCGACAAGCGTGGGAATCAGGGCCCCGACCAGCAGGAAGGCCAGGATCAGGCCTGCCTGTCTCCATCTCGGCGCGGCCCGTCGAGCGGGCGCGACGACGAGTTTCGCCGCGACGTCAGCCGGTCGCGCGTCGGGCTGCGTGTCAGGCCCGGGCTCGGGGGAGGGACCTGGCCGGACCTCCGGGACTGGCTCGGCTCGAGCATTGGCTTCGCTACGTGAACGGATCCGCTCCACGAGCTGAACGGTTTCCGGGGGTGGCTCAGCTCCGTACTCGTCGGCCAGCCAGCTCGAGAACTTCTCGTACGCCTCGAGGGCTCCCGCCCGGTCCCCGGCCCGATCCAGGATCTCCAGCAGGTGCCGGAATCGTTGGCCATCCGGTGGCGCCAGCTCGAAGGCGCGGCGGGCCATTTTCACCGCTGCTCCCATGTCCCCGCTGTGTTCCCACTCTGCCGACACGTCCCAGGCCGCCTGGGCCGCGTCCTTCTTCAGTCGAGATCTCTCGTCTTCCAGCCAGCGCTCGAAGTCCGGAGACGCACCGTCCAGGTGGAAGCCGTCCAGCAGGTCTCCGCCGTACAGGGCCAGCGCGTCCGCCGGCAGCCCGTCGGCGAGCGCCGCGTCGAATTCCCGCACGTCGCATTGCAGGAGATCAGGATCGACGGCGAGCTCCGAGTCACCGCGGCTCTGGATTACATCGGCGCCGAGCGCCTGGCGGAGGCGATACGTCGACTTGCGAAGCGCAGCGCGGGCACGCTCTTCGTCAGAATCGGGCCAGAACTGGAGGAGAATTCGATCCCGCCGCTGAAAGCCGTGCGGCCGTGCGAGCGCGAGGTAGGTGAGGAGGGCGAGACGCTTCGGTTGCCGCAGAACCTGGAGGATCTGCTTCCCGTCGGCGTCGTTCAATTCGACACAGCCCAGCGTGCGCAGTCTGGCGGACAGACTGAGTCTCCTTTCCAATTCGAATCACCCATGCGCCGCTCGGAGGGTGCCTCGGCTGACTGCCTCGGAGCGCGGGGAGACCTTTCAACATACTCAAGAAATCTGGGATAGTGGAAGGCGCGCGCCGTTCGAAAACCCGTTACTCGTTGCGACATCATATAGTTACAGAGCTGGGGAACGGCTGGGGAACGGCTGGGGGTACGGGCCTGCTGCATATCTGGAGCGTTCGCAGAAGTGGCAGGTTTTCAGAACGGGAGGGTTCCCATGAGAAGCACGATCAGACGTATCGCTCCAATCGCGGCAGTCGCAATGACGGTCGCCTTCCTCGCCTGCGAGGAATCGCCCACCTCGATCGATTCGGTGGCCGATGTCCAGACGGCGCCCCAGCTGTCCGCCGATGCGGGCAACCCGGTGGTGCTGTCGGTGCGAGGGAGTGGACATGTGGTGGGGCCGAAGGGCTCGCTCACCGAACCGGGGAAGAGGACCTTTTCGTTCACGGCAAAGCGACGGGCGGACGGTACGACGACCGGGCACACCCAACTGAAGACGGCGCTGGGCCAGAGACAGAACGGTCGCGTCTACTGCATGGCTGATCTGGGCGGGGGCAACATTGCGATCATCGCCGAGGGTCTGCAGCGGGTCCCGGAGAACCAACCACCGAACTCGCTCGGCGCCTACGGCGTCCCGGATGCCGAGCGTCCGGGCAACCACGCGCTCTTCTTCACCGTCAGGGACAACGGCGAAGGTTCGAACGCTCCCGCGGATCAGATTACTGGTGCGACCAACACGACACTCGGCTTCGCAAACGGCTTGTGCGCGGCAGGTGCATCTCACCCGCTCGCCGGGCTGGCGCCAGCCTTCTTGGTTGACATAGACGCAGGGAACATCCAGGTGAGCCAGTGACCGCCTCCTAAATGCGCGGGTGGAGGTACCGGGGAACCCTCCCACATCGCCTGTACGGGATGCGCCTCCACCCGCCTGAACCACGAGGGAGGGTTCGATTTGAATGCGCCCGGCGGCTCCTCAGGCTCGAAAGCCTGCGGTGGCCGACCGGGCGCTTCGCGATTCGGGCAGGCCATTCCTCTCCTGCTCATGTTTGTCTAACAATTGTCCAATACACAGACTTGCTATTTCCGTTCAGTCGGTCTATTCTTTCGACAAGACATAGACACGGTGAGCGGATCGCGCCGGTTGTGACAGCCGATTCGAAGCCGTGACCCGGTCTTCCGGTCGGTCGCCGGCACACAGCGCAAAGAAACAACGTCACAAGACAGCCGCTACCGCGGGGAGGATAGATCATGAACAAGAAGGACCTTCCACTGAACCTGCTGCTTCTAGCGGCCTTCATCTCGTTTCTCTTTTCGGTCTTTCTCTGGTTCTTCGTGGACAAGGACTCGGGCCTGTTCGTCGGCATCTGGGTTCCTTCGATCCTGTCGCTGGCCGCAGCTTTGAGAAGGTCATGATGAGCATCGAGATCTGGATCGGAGGCGTTGGGATCGTTGTATTCACGCTCGTGTTCATCGCCGGAATGATGCTGTTCGCGAGCCGAGACCAGGAAGTCTGAAACCAGTTCCTATCAGGAGTCCCGCGATGAATCTGATCGTTCCCGCCGCACTCACGCTGCTGGCGGCCGGAACCCCCGGCGATACGACCCGACTGTTCGATTTCGCTCAGGAGTCAGCGGAGGAGTGGATCGTCGTGAACGACGGTGTTATGGGTGGAGTGTCGCGGAGTGCCTTCGTCGACTCGGAATCCGGGTACGCGTCATTCCAGGGCGTCATGTCGCTCGACAACAATGGTGGTTTCGCCTCCGTCAGACATCGAATCGCGCCTGGTGCGTTAGACGGACAGTCGGGCCTGGCGCTACGCATTCGAGGCGACGGACGGTCGTACCAGGTTCGCCTGCGGACAGATCTCAATTTCGATGGAATCGCGTATCGTGCCGAATTCAAGACAGTTTCAGGAGAATGGCAGACGATCACCATTCCAATCAGTCAGTTCGAGCCGACCTGGCGAGGGCGCCGGCCACCCGGAGCACCGCCGCTGGAGGCCGGAGAGGTGCAGCAGATAGGACTCATGGTCGCCGACGGCATCGAAGGCCCGTTTCAACTCGATGTCGAGTGGATTCGAGCTGGAGACTAGAGTGGAATCGGTGTGGGACTATCCCCGGCCGCCACGTCTGGAGCCAACGGGAAGGCACATCGTAATCCG
>JAENXO010000285.1 GCA_016649455.1 Gemmatimonadota bacterium
CATCAGACACTGGGTCGCCGAGGGGTGGGCAACGATGTCGGATGGGGTCCTCTGTCTGACGCCCGCGGGCTGGCTGCGGTTGGATGGGCTGGTCGCGGAATTGGATTCGCGATTGGCGAACAACGATGACTGAGCGACGGTAGACGTAAACATACGAATCGGTTAGAGATGAAGCGCGACTCACTCACGGAACGGGAGCGGACAGTCCTCCGGGCTGTCGTCGATGCCTACATCGATTCGGCCGTACCGGCCGGGTCACGGCGGATCGTGCGGCAATTCGAACTCGACGTTTCGCCGGCCACGGTCCGGAATACCATGGCCGACCTGGAGGCAAAGGGATTCCTGACTCACCCGCACACATCTGCGGGCAGGATGCCCACGGACCTGGCGTACCGGTACTACGTGGACGAGTTGATGGGACGGCGGAACGTGTCGGTCGGGCAGCGAGTCCGCCTGGAGAAGGAACTCGTCGGCCTTTCCCCACCAAACGAACTGGAGGCCCTGGTGGAGCGGGCGGCACGGGTGCTGGGCCTGCTGACCGGCGAGCTGGGGCTGTCGGTGGGGCCACTCCTGGCGGAAGCGGTGCTGCACAGGCTCGACCTGGTGCCGATTCATTCGGAAAAGGCCCTGCTCATTCTGATGCTGGAGTCCGGGGTAGTGCGCACGGTGTACGTCGATCTGCCGACGGCCCTGCCGCAGGAATCCCTGTCGGCGGTCGCGACCGTGCTGAACGAACGCCTCGCCGGGAGCACGCTGCGAGAGATCCATGGTACCCTTACGGACCGATTGCGGGATATCCAGCTGCCGGACCCGTCGGCCTCGGACCTGGTGAATATCTTCGTGCAGTCCGGGCCGGAGATTTTCGAGTGGGCGGTGAGCGGGCAGGACGTCCACCTCGGCTCGATCGCAGTCGTGGCGGAGCAGCCCGAGTTCACATCCGGAGCGAGTCTGCGGGCGCTGATGGAGCTCACTGAGCGGCGCGAGCTCCTGGCGTCCGTGCTGCATGGACGGGCCACCACAGATGGGACGCAGATCACGATCGGTGCCGAGCACGGCGCGCCCGAGCTGGCGGACCTCACGATCATTACGGCTACCTATTCGGTCGGGCAGCTCGAAGGCGTCGTCGGCGTTATCGGACCTACGAGGATGCGCTACGAGAAGATCGTGTCGCTCGTGGATTGCACGTCGTCGTTGGTGTCGAGCCTCCTCACGGACTGATCGGAAGCAACAAGGCAATCAAATCGACCGGTCCTTTCGATCCGGATGCACGGGTCGGCCGACGGTCGTTCAATGAAGAGGACGGATGGCGGACTACTACGCGAGGCTCGGAGTGACCCGGGACGCGGATGTCTCCGAGATCAAGAAGGCATACCGAAGTCTGGCGATGAGCTATCATCCGGACCGCAACGATTCTCCGGATGCGGAGGAGAAGTTCCGCGAGGTGACGGAGGCGTACGAGGTCCTGCGGGATCCCGAGCAGCGCTCCATGTACGACCGGTTCGGCGAAGCGGGCGTGAAACGCGGTGCCGGTGGCGCCAGTGGAGGGTTTGGCGGTTTCGATTTCGGGGACGCGTTCGAAGTGTTCATGCGCGAGTTCGGAGGCATGTCCGGGCTCGGGGATCTATTCGGTCGCGGCCGCCCATCGCACGGGCCTCGCCGCGGTGGCGATCTGAAGATGAGGATGACGGTCAGCCTGGAAGAGGCGGCTCGCGGAGTCAAGCGAAGCGTCCGGGTGAAGGTCCTCGATCCGTGTGAAGCTTGCGATGGCTCAGGTGCTGCTGCCGGGACGCGCGCCGAGCGTTGTTCGACCTGTGGAGGCGCAGGACAGGTCCGGCAGGTCCAGCGGTCGATGCTCGGGCAGTTCGTCAGCGTCCGCCCTTGTCCCGGCTGTGGTGGGGCCGGCGAAACGATTGCCAGTCCGTGCGACACGTGTTCCGGCGAGGGGAGGCGTCGGGTCGAGCGGATGATCGAGCTGGAAATTCCTGCCGGGGTCTCGACCGACGACTACCTGAAACTCAGCGGGCGGGGCAACGCCGGAGCCTCCGGCGGGCCGCGAGGGGACATTCTGGTGCTCGTGGAGGTCGAGCCTGACCCCAGGTTCGAGCGTCACGGCGACGACCTGGTTTCGAATCTCGCCGTGACGGTGAGCCAGGCCGCGCTGGGCGACGAAGTCGACGTGGAGACGATCATCGATGGCACCGCCAGAATGAAGGTGCATGCCGGGATCCAGAGCGGGCAGGCCCTGAGGCTCCGGGGCAAGGGAATGCCGCGGCTGAGGGAGACGGGCAGGGGGGACCAGATCGTGCGGGTGCTCGTGTGGACCCCCACGAAATTGTCGAAGGAAGAGACGGAACTGTTCGAGCGGCTGCGCGACGTCGAGTCTCCGGCTCCGGTGCCCGACGTCGACGAGGTGGGTTTCTGGGAGCGGGTGAAGCGGGCATTCACCGCTTGATGCAGCCTGTCTTCGGGGGAGTTGCGCCCGTGGACCGATGGCCGCATTTCATGGACCCATTGCCGGTAGCTCCGTAACCAGGACACACCGCATTCCGGAGGCTTGCATGGATGAGTCCGGCCGCGTGCGGCCCGATCCCGCCGAGTACGATCCGTACTACGCGCGCTACATCGAGCGTGTCGAGCAGGAAGACGTGCTGGAGGCTCTCGAGGAGCAGCTCCTCGAGATGCTCGGACTCCTCGGCAGCGTCGATCCGGCGATCGGCGAGTATCGATATGCGCCGGGCAAGTGGACCCTGAAACAGGTCCTGTGCCACGTGCTGGATTCAGAGCGGATCTTCGGGGTCAGGGCGCTGTGTATCGCTCGCGGCGACACCCAACCGCTTCCCGGATTCGACGAGAACGCCTACGCCGAGGAGGCGGGGGCGGAACGCAGGTCAATCAGCGGCCTGGCGAGGGAATTCGACCAGGTCCGGCGATCCAACATCACCCTGTTCAGGACCCTGGACGCGCAGGCCTGGCAGCGGACCGGCGACGCCAACGGCGCCGCCGTCTCCGTCCGGGCGATCGCCTGGATCCTGGCAGGGCACGCGGCTCACCATGTGCGGGTGCTGCGCGAGCGGTATCTGGAGGCTCTATGAGCGATTCGACTACCGGGGAAGGACTGACCACGGGGGGACGCGCCGGACCGCGACTGGCGAGCTTCGCCGCCGGGCTGGGCATGGCGGTATTTTCCATGCTGACGATCCGGCACTTCTTCGAGGCGAATTACCCGGACTCGATCTTCGCAGGTTCGTTCTGCGATATCAGCGCCTTCTTCAACTGCAACAGCTCGGCTTATTCCTCGCTGTCCGTATTCATGGACGTCCCCCTGGGAGTGCCCGGGCTGGTGATCGGTGTGCTCGTGATGCTCGGCGCTGTGTTCCCATCGGAGGCGTTCGAGCGCACCAACCGGTTCGTGGCCCTGGTCAATGGATTCGGAGTCGTCGCCCTGTTCCTGCTGTCGGTGTTCGTGCTCGGCAGTCTGTGTCTGCTGTGCACGGGCTACTACGTGGCTTCCCTGATCAGCCTGTGGCTGTTCTGGAAACTCGCTCCAGGCAGAGGTGAGGGGCATCGGGGCAGCAGCATCGTCCCCTGGTTCCGTCCATCGCTGCTCCACCTCGCTGCGTTCGCGCTGTTCGGGATCGCTACGGCATGGGGCTTCGCCGAGTACCACGAAGCACGGCGCGACGCCCAGACCGGCGGCACCTCCGCCCGCTTCGTGCGCCAGTACTTCGAGCTGCCCGAAGTCGAATGGCCGAGCGCGGTTTCGCCGTTCCGCACGGCCAGCGCGACCGCGAGATTCTACGAGTCTCCGATCCAGATCGTGGAGTACGCGGATCTGCTGTGCTCGGATTGCCGGATCCTGTACGAGCAGCTGAAGCGGCTGAAGCCCGAGTTCGAGGGCAAGATGAACATCGCGTTCCAGTTCTTCCCCCTGGATGCCAAGTGCAACGACGTGGTCGAAAAAGACAAACACCCGGGGGCGTGTGATCTATCGTACATGGCCGCGCACGACCCCGACCTGTTTCCGATCGTGCACGACCGGGTGTTCGACAACTTCGAGGCGGCCAAGGACCCTGTGTGGCGCGACGCGCTGGCGCACGAATTGGGGCTGGAGGGTGCCGTGAACGACCCCGTCACGATCGCCGCCGTCCGCCGCCTCATCGAGACGGGAAGGGAGTACGACCGGACTTCCGACGAGTACGCGCACGGTATTCGCTCGACGCCGACGATGATCATCAACAACCGCCTGGTCATCGGCACGTTTCCGGA
>JAENXO010000193.1 GCA_016649455.1 Gemmatimonadota bacterium
CAGCCCGGGCACGCCCCGTTCTGTTCGCATGGACTCGAGCATGGCGCGCGCGTACTCGACGGCCGGGGCGAGATCCCCGTACGAAGGGGCCTCGGCGAGCGGGTGGACGGCGGACTGGGCGAGCAGCCGATTCCCGCCGGGTCCGAGGAGGAGGAATACTGCCGTCGCAACTGCGCCCAGCGCTGAACCAGAAGTTCTGCCGGGAAGTCTCATCGTGGTCCTCCGGGAGGAGGTTGGGGTGCTACTGCTGCTCGGTTGATCCGAGTCAGTGTCCCTGCGCGGCGCGCTCGACTTCCTGCAGCTTCGCCTCGAGTTCCGGGAAGCGCGGGTGGTCGCCCAGGACATCCCGGAACGCCGGGGCATGCGCCAGCCGGCCCGACGAGAGATCCCGGTTGGGCCGGTTGGCGATCCGGATGAGGCCGTCGATCGCCTCGTCGCGATCCCCGGCCTCTCCAAGCTGCGCGAGGCAAAGTGTGGTGGCGTTCACATCGTCCAGGGCGTCGTGCTCAGGATCTACGATCTCGAGGCAATCGCGGGCGACTGCCTGCGCCTCATCGGTTCGCCCTTTGGACAGCAGCGCAATGCTGACGAATGCCTCGCGCCAGGCCGGCGACGGAATGGAAAAGCTCTCCATCATCACGAGGAGTGAGTCGCCCGCGGCCTGGCTCCGGACCTCGTTTCCGATTCTGCGGTTTCCCAGCCCGCGCATCGCCAGCACGAGCGCCCGGTACAGGGGGACCTGGCTGGGTGGTGCGCCGTTCGCGAAACTGAGCGCCGCCTCGAAGTCCTTTCGGGCCCACGCCAGCTGCTGGTTTACGAGCCACGCTTCCGGCCGCTCGTCCAGTCCGTTCTCCCTCACGATCGTCGCGGCAAGCGCTGTATCCCCGGCCGAGATGGCATACTCGGCATAGTCGGCGCTCAGCAGGACGTTCGAAGGGTCCAACTCCAGCGCTTGCGCGAACACTGCCAGCGACTCATCGAACCGACGCATCATTCCAAGTGTCTCGGCCTTGAGTCGGAGCACGTCCGAGTTGCGTGGGTCCAGCGCCGCCGCCTGTTCGAACGCAGTCACGGCTTCGTCCCAGCTGCTCAAACGCCGGAGGATCAGCGCCCGCGCCTGGATAGCATCCGTGTCGGTCGGCCGTAGCCGCGCGGCGGCATCGAACCTCTCGAGCGCGGACTCCATCTCCCGACGGCCGTAGTAGAGGAAGTACCCCTCGGCCATCTCCGCCTCGAACGAACCGCGTGCGAGCTCTTTCGTGCGCTGCAGCGCCTCCTGCACACCTGCCTCGTCCGCCGTCCCCACTCCGAGCAGCCAGCTGCGGGCCTTGGTGAGCTCCGCCCAGGCGGCCGCGAATTCGGAATCCGCCTCGACCGCTTCCTCCAGCGCGCTCTCTGCCCCGGCCGCCGATTGCGGATCGGTGCGGTCGGCGAACAGTTCACGTCCCCGGTGGTAGAGGGCGAGAGCATCCAGGTCCGTGGTCGGAATCGCCGCGATCGCCGCTTCCTCCTCGGGTGCCAGTTCGGCCCTGAGCGCTTCGGCCACGTTGCGCGCAATCTCGCTCTGGATCTCGAACACGTTCTCGGCCGTGAGTTCCCGATCGTACGTCTCGGCCCACAGGTGTCGGTCGGATTCCGCGTCAATCAGCTGGACGTTGATTCGCACCCGATTCGGCGCGGTCTGAACACCACCTTCGAGGATTGACTTCACCCCCAGCTCATCGGCGATCTCGCGAATCGGCTTCGTGGAGTCGCGATAGTCGAGAACGGATGTGCGGGATGTCACCTGGAGGGCGCTGATCTTCGACAACTGGGTGAGGATGTCGTCGTGAATCCCGACCGTGAACGGCTCCGCCTCGGTGGTACCGCTCATGTTCTCGAACGGCAGAACCGCGATCGTCTGCACCGCGTCCGCAGGCGCCACGGTACCGCCCGCGGCGGTTCTCGACACTTCTTCGCCCCCGAAACCGGGGCCGAAGAAGATCCACCCGGCCGAGAGAATCCCCCACAGGGCAAATGCGGCGATACCACCCGCTACAGCGTTGCGCCATGTGAACAGACTCAGCGCCGCCTCGAGAGCTTCCTGCGATCCCAATGCCAGGTTCGGATCCGCGGCTGGCGCTCCGGTCACGGGTCCGTCGTCCGCCGCGCTCGGCTCATGCCCTCCGTCGTCGCCACCGAAGCCCCGGCCCTCCTGCACGAACGCCGTCGCGAGGACGATCGGGAGACCTACGACGAGCAGCGTGAACGCGAGACCGGGAGCCCACTCGGGCAGGTCCAGCGTCTCCGCCAGCGTCTCCACCACCTGCAGCGCGATCCAGGACCCGGCGAGGTAGATCGCCAGCACCTGCCAGATCGACCTGCGGTGGAGCTCCCCGATCAGCTTACGAAATCCGTCCATTCCCACTCAGTTCAGCCGGGCGGCGATTCGAACCAGACCTGCCGACGCCGAGTCAGCCCGCGCGTCGAGCTCCGGTACACCAAGCGTCGAAGATGGATGAAGCGCGCGAGCAGGGGCAAGCCAGCGCATCAGCCGTCCGAGACGTTTCAGCTGAAACGTTTCGCCGATCTGTGTGGGGCGAAGCGGAAAAAGGCTGCAGGTCAGCCGGCTGGGTCCTCCACGCGCAGGCTGCTCACTGTGCTCTCGGTGAGGGGCTCCAGCTCAGCTGCGAGCGCGGACGGGCACCAGACCTGGAGCACGAAGTGCCCCTCGCCCAGGGAGCCGCATCCGGCATGTATCACGGCAAAGGTCTCGGTAACGCCCTCGTCACCCTGCTCGTTGCCAGTCGCCTCGACGAGCCAGGCTTCGCGGCCGCCCATCGTAGTGCGGACCGGCTCCCCGGTCGGATCCACCGGCTTCATGTCGACCATCTTGTTCAGATATCCGGCGGCGTCCTGCACGTACTCCGTGAACCAGAGGAGCGCCCGCACCGAGCCATCCGGGGACGAGACTTCGAACACACCGGGATCCGACGGCCAGACACCAGCCGTCCAGTCTCGCGGAGCCTCGATCGACATCGGCTGGCCGGGGTGAGCGTAGGTGACGGTCTCTTGCGCGACGCCTGGTGAAACGGCGACAGCCACGAGGGCAAATGCGGGGACGAGAGTGCGCCTTTCGATGAACATCCTGAAGCTCCAAGGACGGCTTTGTCGGCGTGCCTGCACGGCTGATGAACACTTCGATCGACTCGAGTGCTTCGCTGTTCGAGTCTGACACGCCGCCTTAGTTTGCGCCGCGGTTCCGTGCGCGGCTGACATCAGGAGTCGTGCCGCGCGGTAGCGATTCCCCCAGTAACTGAAACCGCCATGATCCGATCATCGAACCGCCCGGTGCTCTCGATCGCCGCGTCAGCAGTGCTCGCGGGCATCGCGATCGCCGCGCCCTGGTCCGCCGCCCCTGTTCGGGCCCAGGCGCCAGCGACGACGGCTGCGGTAGGCCGGATACCGCAGCGCGTCGAGATCCGGCGGACCACCTTCGGAGTCCCCCACATTCTCGCCGAAGACCTGGAGGCCGCGTTTTACGGGCTCGCCTGGGCGCACCTCGAGGACCACGGGGAGCGGGTCGTGATGGGCCTCGTGCGGGCGCGGGGCGACCTGTCCCGGCATCTCGGCTACGAGGAGCTCGAGTCCGACTTCGAGTGGCGCCGCACCTGGAATCACGCCGTCGCCACCTACGAGCTGCTGGAGCCTGACACGCGGGCCATGTTTGAGGGTTACGCCGCCGGAGTGAACCGCTACGTCGAGCTTCACCCGGAGGAGTTCCCCGACTGGGTTCAGCCCGCATTCACCGGGACGGACATCGCGGCGCGCTGGGTGGAGGAGGAGATCCAGCCGGCGGTGCGCAGCTTCCTGCGCAGCCTCGAGCGGCGGGAAGCGGTCGAGCGCGATTCACTGGGCGGCGCCGAGGAAGGCTCGAATGCCTGGGCGCTGGCCCCGTCACGCACGACATCCGGCGACGCGATCCTGCTTCGCAACCCGCATCTCAACTGGGGCTCCGGCTACTACGAAGCCCACATCCGCGTTCCCGGCGTGATCGACATCTACGGAGACTTCAGGGTCGGCTATCCGCTGTATTTCAACGGAGGGTTCAACCAGGACTTGGGCTGGGCGACCACCAACAACAGTCCGGATATCGAGGAGATCTACTCGCTGGCAGTCGACCCGCAGCGCCCTGACCACTACCGGTTCGAGGGCGAATCCGTCCCGCTCGAGAGCCAGACGATCACGGTCGAAGTACTGGACGAAAGTGGCGCTCTCGTACCCGAGAGCCGTGAGTTCTGGAGCACTTCCATCGGCCCGGTGATCCACCGGACCGACTCCCTGGTGTACGTCGTGAAGTCATCCGAGCAGCGGCAGTTCCGGTACGCCGAGCAGTTCCTCAAGATGATGCGGGCGCAAAGCCTCGAAGAATGGAAGGAGGCGATGCGGATCCGGGCGCAGGTCGTGTCGAACTTCACCTACGCTGACCGCGCCGGGAACATCTTCTACGTGTGGAACGCCACGATTCCCCGCTATCCCCGGCCATCTGGCCAGGATACGCTGGCCGTCGAGGCGGTGTCGTCGGCCGACGTGTGGAGCGAACTCGTCCCGTGGGATTCCCTTCCCCAGCTGCTGAACCCGGTCGGCGGCTACCTGCACAACGAGAACGATCCGTTCCACTTCGCAAATCTGCTTCAGCCGTTCGACCCGGCGGACTGGCCCGCGTACTTCCCCGAGCCGCGACTCAGGCTGCGCAGCCAGCTCGGTGTGTCGCTCATCGAGGGAGACGACCGACTCAGCCTCGAGGACGTGGTCGACCGGAAGCACTCGATGCGGATGCTCTTGGCGGATCGGGTCAAGGACGACCTGCTCGCCGCCGTGCAGGTCGCGGATCCGACGGCGCTGGCTGCGGCGGCGTCGCAAGGGGCAACGGACGCGGCCGAGGCGGTGGCGACCAGGCTGGCGAAGGTGGCCGCGGCCGCCGACCTGTCCGAACCCGCGGAAACTCCTGAACCGGTGTCGGTGACGGCGGACGAGCTCGCCGCGGCCGCGGATCTCCTGGCGGCGTGGGACAACACCGCGGCCCCGGACAGCCGTGGCAGCGTTTTGTTCAAAGTCTGGTATTACCGTTACTTCGACCTGGTGATCGCCGACGGGGACGGGCGCTCGTTCGACGAGAGATTCAACGCTCTGTTCGCCGAGCCGTGGACCGCGGACCAACCGACCTCGACCCCCCGCGGCCTTTCCGACCCGGCCGCGGCAGCGATCGCATTCGCAGGAGCCGTGGCCGAGACGAAGGGCCTGTTCGGTGCGTGGGACGTCCCATGGGGCGATGTACATCGCTTCCGGGTTGGAGAACTCGACGTCCCCGCCGGCGGGTGCTCCGGCACGCTGGGTTGTTTCCGGGTCGTCTACTACGCAGAGGCCGATGACGGAATGCAGGTCGCGTACAGCGGGGATGGCTGGGTGCTGGCGGTCGAATTCGGGGACACACCGCGGGCCTACTCCGTTCTCGCCTACGGACAGAGCTCACGCGAAGACTCGCCGCATCACACGGACCAACTCGAGATGTTCGCACGCGGTGAGCTGAAACAGGTGGCTTTCACCGAGCAGGACATCGAGCGGGACCTGCTGCGCAGCTATCGTCCCGGGCTCGAACGCCGACCGGGCGC
>JAENXO010000228.1 GCA_016649455.1 Gemmatimonadota bacterium
GCCGCTAGAGGTTCACGTGGTCAGCGACCGGTCTCCTGTGGTGCGCGTGATCAGACCGGGCCGAGATGTCGAAGTGACGATCGAGCCTACCCTGCCACTCGTGGTCGACGCTTCGGACGACGTGGGGATTCACCGACTCGAGCTCACGGTGTGGCGCATTTCGGCTGCCGGTCTCCGGGAGGATTCAGTTCAGTCAAAGCTGGCAGACGGCTCCGGTGAACCCAGGCGGATCGTTCAGGCTGTACTTCCGCTGTCCGGGCTGTCTCTCGCGCCGGGTGATACTCTGTTCTACCAGGTCCACGCTCGGGATGGGAATCCGGCTACACCGGCCGGATCCTCGCGGATCTGGCGTGTCGTGATGCCGTCGATCGAGGAGTTCCGGCGAGGCGCTACCGAGCAGACAGGAGAACTGGCAGAGGAAGCCGATGCGCTGGCTGACGAAGTCCGGAATCTTGGTGAGCTGGCCCGTGAAGCGTCGGCAAGCATGGCGTCTTCCGGGGAGACCGGTGCAACCGGTTTCGAGGCAACTGAGGAGGCGCGTGCGGTCGAGCAACTCGGTAGGGACGTCGAGAGTCACATGAAGGAGCTCGAGCAGGAATTCGCGGAGCTCAAGCGAGGACTCGAATCGTCGCCCGTAAGCGAGCCGTCACTGCGCCACCGGCTCGACGAGCTGGGGTCTCTGCTCCAGGAACTCCGGGAATCGGGACTCGCTGACCGTCTACGTGCGCTGGAGGAAGCCTTGCGGGGTCTCGACCCGAGTGCGATGAGAGATGCCCTGGATGCTGTCGCAGAGCAGTCCACCGACCTCGAGCGGCGGGTGGACGAGGCGGCAGATCTGTTGGAACGGGTGGCCACCGAACAGGCGACGCGGGATGCGGCTCTGGAGGCGGCGGAACTGTCCGAGCGGCAGGCGCGCGCCGCGGAGACCTACTCAGACTCGGACCGGTGGGCGGAAGACGAGGCAGACCTTGCTGCTCAGGCCGAAGAGCTGGCGGAACGGCTGCAGGAGGTGAAAGACCGCCTCGAGGCGAATGGCGCTGACCGATCCGCGGACTCCGTCGGTGCCGCGGAATCAGAGATCCGCGAGGCGGTGGATGCGATGCGCGAAGCGGCGGGTTCGCCGCAGGGGGAGCAGACCCCGGACCGGCCGCAGGCCAGGAAGGGCGAGCAGACTCCGCAGGGTGAACTGGCCCGGGACGGGCGTCGTGCAGCACAGGAAGCCGCCTCCTCGATGGAGGACGCGGCGCGCCAGATGAAGGAAGCGGCCCGTTCGCTCAATACAGACTGGAAACAGGAAGCCGTTGATGCGCTCGACACGGCGTCGCGACAGGCCCTGGACCTGGCGCGGGAACAGGCGGATCTGGCGGAGCGGCTTCATTCCGGCAGCCTCGGGCGTGAAATGGCGGGCCGGCAGGACGCGATCACCCGGGGACTGGACCAGGTGCTCGAAGCCCTTTCCTCCGCGTCCCGCAAGTCAGCCCTCGTCGACCGGAAGGTGGGACCAACGGCGGCGCGGGCACGCGACAGGATGCAGATTCTCGGACGAGAATTGTCCGACGGCCTGGCCACTCCGGAAGGGGCTTCCGCCGAGAGCCGTTACCTGGCCGAGGAAATGAATGAACTGGCCGGCCGTCTTCGGGCAAGCCGCAAAGCGATGGAAGAAGCAGAGTCCGGGACGGGAATGGAGGAAGCGCTGGAGCGACTGTCGCGATTGAGCGAGGCGCAGGCTGGTCTCAACCGGGATGCAGGAGGGCTGATGATGTTGTCCGGAACCGGTTCACCGATTCCGGCTGACATGGAGGCGATCGCCGCTCGTCAGCAGCGGATTGCTGAGCAGCTACGCGATCTGTCGGAACAAAGCGGGGCCGAATCGCTGCCTGCCCGACCTGAGGCCCTGGCCTCCGAGGCCGATGAAATCTCGCGCACGCTGAGGAAATCCGGCATCAATCGTGAGACCCTGCAGCGTCAGGAGCGGCTTTTCCGGCGCCTGCTCGATGCGGGCCGGACTCTTGAGCGAGATCCGGACCCGAACCGCCGGGAGTCCAGGACGGCGGTCGCGGGTGAGGCTGCGATTCCGCTGGAGCCCCCGGCGGGCGCGCTGGCCGGGCCGCGTTACCCATATCCGGATGAAGCTGCATTGCGCAGCGTGTCCCCTGTGGCTCGCAGGCTGATTCTGGACTACTTCGACCGACTGAACCGGAGCGGGAGCGCGAGTCCATGAGCCGCCTCATCCGGACAGGCGCGGCCGGTCTGACGAGGTTCCTCGTATTCCTTGCGGTCAACAGCGTGTGGTTCGGGGCGGGCACGGTCCGGGCACAGGTAGGCCCGTCGACTTCGAGCGAGAGCCGGGCTCTCTCCCGGGCGGCGAGCGCGGAGAGGGCCGGCCGGATTGAAGACGCCCGTGGGGAACTCGAGACAATCCTCGATGCGAATCCCGGCTCGTCGACCGCGCTCGCAATGCTGTCGCAGCTGCTTGCCCCCAGGGGTCGGGCGGCTGAGGTCCTGCTTCGTGCGGAACGTGCTGTCGAGGCCAACGGCCCGGATGATATGGTCGCGATGGTGGTGTGGATTCGAACTCTGGGCGCGGTGGGGTTGGCCGACAGTGCTCTTGCGTCGGTCGAACGGTGGGCCACGGACCGACCTGGAATGCCCACGGCGTACAGTGAGTGGTCCCAGGTCCTGTCGTCTGCAGGCCGAAATGCGGAAGCGGCCAGCGTGCTCGTTTCGGGACGCGAAGCGACCGGGAGCTCGAGTGCGTTCGCTCAGGAGCTGTCGGCTTTGCGCGCGAGTTCTGGTGACTACACCGGCGCTGCAGCGGAGTGGGCTACACTGCTCGGCTGGGGAGACCCGGGAATCTCGGCCGTGATGGATCGAATCGAGAGTCCGGATGTGGATTCTGAAGCGGCCATCCGCGCTCTGAACGAGGTCATTTCCGACGCCGAATATCCGTTCCACGTGCGCCGCGGAGCCCTTTCCCTTGCCCTGAGGCTGGAGGACAGGGATTGGTCGCGGGACATCGCTGAGCAGATCGTGGAGACGGTGCCCGCCGAAACGCGGCGGCTCGTGCTACGAGACTACTACGTCCAGGCCTATAATCTCTCCTGGTCGGAGGATGCGTCATGGGCGGCAAGTCGGCTGGAAGAAGATTCCGTCAGTGACGCCGAGCGGCGGCACTGGCGGGCAATGCGTGCGGACGTCGCCTACCTGTCCGGGGATTCCGCCGAGGCCGAGCAGGCCTTCTCCGCGCTGGCTCAGTCGGCGGAGCCGGGAACCGAGACCCACCGTCGGTCCCTGCGCCGCCTGTTTTCCATCCGCGCGGCCGAAGGATCGGCGGAGGCTGAGTCGCTTCTCGCTGCGTACGCCGCGGAGTACCCGGATGACACCGCCGAACTTGTCGAGATGGGGGTTGAGTTGTCGATCGCGAGGGTGACCGCCGGCGACATCGAAGGGGCGAAGACGGCGCTCGAACTGCTCCCCCAGCCGATCGATCCGTCCCTCGCTTCACGCATCGAAGGACAGCGAGGAGTTCTGGCCCTGTTCGACGGTCGCCCGGCCGTGGCCCTGGGGCACCTCGAGACGGCCGCGTTCATCCCCGGGGGAGACCCGGTGCGACGGACTGACGCCCTTCTGCTTGCCGACGCGTTGGATCGATCGGACTCCGTCTCGGCGACCGCGCTCGGACACGGGATGCTGGTGCTCATGTCTGATCGGGATCCCCGACCGATGCTGACCGCCGCCGGGACCTGGACGAACAGCGGGGCTCCCGAAGCCGCGCCGGCTCTGCTCGCTCTCGCGGCCGGAGCGCTCGAAAAATCCGGATTTCCCTCGGAGGCAAGGCAGGTTCGCCTGGATCTCGTATCCACGTACCCCGCTTCGGCGGAAGCGCCGGCAGCGACCCTGGCGTTGGGCCGGGAGGCGTTGCCGCGAGATGTTTCCGAAGCTCGTGTCTGGTTCGAGCGCTTGATCGTGGATCACCCGGACCACGCCCTCGCACCAGTGGCTCGCCAGGAACTCGCGGTACTGGATGCTGTTCCGTGAGACACGGGAGATGGGAGCCCGGGAGGCGAGGCCTGCTCCTCGGCGGCAGCCCGTGTATTGCGGCCGGCCTCGCGGTCGCATTTGCAGTCGTGACCGCCCAGGAGTTGGCCGCCCAGAGTCTGCTTGTCCCGATGGACAGAACCCAAACAGATCACCTCCGAGCGTACGGTCTCGTGTACGAAACGATCGAAGCCGGAGAGCCGGCGGAGTGGTTGCTGAACTATCGGGCCGGCTCGTTTCTGCTCCCGGCTCTCACGAGAGTCGAACAGCAGGCGGCGCTTCTGGGAGTCAAGGTCGAGCGGCTGACGGGATCTGAACTGGCGAAGATCCGATCGAAGATCGAGTCGGCGAACATGGAGTCTGTTCCGCTCGAGAAGGCTCCACGGATCGCCGTGTACACACCACCCAACAGTTCTCCATGGGACGATGCCGTGACGCTCGCGCTGGAGTACGCGGGAATCCCGTACGAGCGGGTATGGGACAGGGAGGTTCTGCGAGGTGGTCTGTCGCAGTACGACTGGCTCCATTTGCACCACGAGGACTTCACCGGGCAGTACTCGAAATTCTGGCTCAATTACGCGGGAACCGCGTGGCTACAGGAAGAGGTGGAGCGCAACTCGGCGGTTGCCGAGGAATTCGGTCTTCCAGACGTTCCCGCCCTCAAGAAGGCCGTAGCCCGGTCCATTCGCTCCTACGTGGAGGCCGGCGGACTCCTGTTCGCAATGTGTACGGCGACGGAGACACTCGACCTGGCCCTCGCGGCGTTCGACACCGACATCGCGGCGACATTTGCCGATGGGACTCCGCCTGCCGCTGATGCGACCGGCCGGCTCCGCTGGGATTTGACGATGGCGTTCGCGGATGCCGAGGTAGTCCTCGATGCCAGTCTGAGCGCCTTTTCGGATATCGACGGGCACCAGGTGAATACTCCATGGCGGCTTCCGCTCGGCAGCTTCGCATTGTTCGACTTCAGTGCGAAGATCGATCCGGTCCCGGCGATGCTCACGCAGAGTCACGAGCGCGTGGTTCCC
>JAENXO010000050.1 GCA_016649455.1 Gemmatimonadota bacterium
ACCGGTTCGTCGTCCGGTGGACTTCCGGCCTCGACTGCCACCGACGCCAGATCCGGTTCGACTGCCGGGTCCGCCTCCGGCGCGGCAACTTCCGTCGCTGCTTCCTCCGTCCCCGGCTCCAGGTCCGTCGGATGCAGCCGGCGCTTGATCAACTCAGGCTTCGGACGCCGCTTGGGCCGCTTCTTCTTGCGAGCCGGCGCGTCTGCCTCAGCCTCTCCCGTCTCGGTCGAGTAGGTAGAGACCTCCGACTCGCCTCTTCCATCCACTCCCTTCGGGATCTCCCGCCGGGCAGCTTCGATCTCGTCACCGAGGACGCGCGTGATCAGCGAGACCGAGCGGATCGCGTCGTCATTTCCGGCAATGGCGATCGTGAGCATGTCCGGATCCGCATTCGTGTCCGCGATCGCGACCACCGGTATGCCAAGCCGATTCGCCTCACGAACTGCGATTTCTTCCTTCTTTGCATCGACGATGAACACGAGCCCCGGGATCCTCGTCATGTCCTTGATGCCGGACAGATAACGATCGAGCTTCTCTCGCTCGCGCTCGAGCAGCAGCTGCTCCTTCTTCGTATAGAACTCGAAAGAACCTTCCTCCGCGCCCCGCTCCAGCTCTTTCAGGCGGCGGATATTCTTCTTGATCGTCTGGAAGTTCGTGAGCATGCCGCCGAGCCAGCGCTCGGTGACGTAATACGCGCCCGCGCGTTCGGCTTCGGCCCGCACGATCGGCGACAGCTGCGGCTTCGTGCACACGAACAGCACGTTGCCACCGTTGCGGACCGTTTCATGTACCAGTTCACGGGCCTTCGTCAGCTCCCGCAGCGTCTTCTTGAGATCTATCAGATAGATCCCACCACGTTCGGCGAAGATGTACTTACGCATCTTCGGGTTCCACCGGTGCGTCTGGTGGCCGAAGTGGACACCCGCCTGCAGAAGATCCTTCAACCCGACTTCAGACATGGGACTCCGTGCTCGCTGCTCTGTTTCGACCTGCATCGAGATCAACGCTTCGAGAACTGGAAGCGCTTGCGGGCCTTCGGTTGACCGGGCTTCTTGCGTTCGACGACCCTGGGGTCCCGCGTCAGCAGGTCGTGCGCACGCAACGTGGACCGGGTCTCTTCATCCGCCGAGACGACCGCCCTGGCGATAGCCAGCTGGATCGCTCCCGCCTGCCCCGTAGGTCCGCCACCTCGAACCCGGATGTACACACCGAAGCTGCCAGTCGCTTCGGTCACGGCCAGCGGCTTCTCCGCAGCATCACGGTGGCGCAGCAGCGGGAAATACTCCTCGAGGCTGCGTCCATTGATACTCCAACCGCTCTGCCCGGGTCGAAGCCACACGCGGGCCACGGCTGCCTTGCGCCGGCCCACTGCCTGATATGTCGTCTGTTCCGCCAAGCTTCCTCCAAGACTTCTGCCGCCCCCGTTCGGGGAATTCGGTGCTGCGCCCCTAGAACTCCAGTTCTTGAGGCATCTGCGCTGCGTGCGGGTGCTCTGCCCCCGGGTACACCTTCAACTTGCTCAGCATCTGCCTGCCGAGCGCGTTCTTGGGAAGCATCCCCTTCACGGCGAGCCTGATCACCCGATCCGGATGCCGGTCGAGCATACGCTGGAACGGAATCATCCGCTCCCCGCCCATGTATCCGCTGTGACGGAAGTACTCCTTCTGCTCCGCCTTGCGACCCGTGAGCCGGATGTCCTTCGCATTCACCACGATCACGAAATCGCCAACGTCGAGGTGCGTGCTGTAGGTCGGCTTGTGCTTGCCCTTGAGAACAGTTGCCAGTTGGGTCGCGAGCCGACCAAGCACCTGGTCGCGCGCGTCCACAACGTACCAATTCCTCTGTATCTCGCCTGCCTTGACTGAATACGTCTTCATAACCGCGATGCCCGGTTCACACGCGCCCTGAATCTCTTCCGGCGTCGTGGGGGAGAAAAAGCGGGCCGCCCCCCGTGTAACGAGGGCGGCCGGATCAATCCACTCGCAGCCACATAAGCTAGGGAGGGAATCTGGTCGTGTCAAGCCGAGGTGGGGCCGGTTTTCCGGTGCGTGCAGGGGCGGGTTGCCACCTCCGCGCGGACCGAAACCTGGTCAGCGGAAGCTCTCCAGGATCTTTCCCGTTTCACCCAGCCGGAGCCTCACGAGTGCGCGGTCCTTGATCATGCGGGCACGCTCTCGTGTGAGGCCCAGACCGCGGGCGATTTCCTCCAGCGATCTGGCAGGCTCCCCGTCCAGTCCGAAGTATTGCATCAGAACTGCCGCCTCCCGCTCCGGAAGCCGAGTGAGTCCCGCTTCCACTACATCGCGCAGGGCCGCGCTGGCTGCTGATGCATTCGGATCTTCCAGCTCGGTGTCCGGAATCAGGTCCAGCATCGACGACTGATCGTCATTCGGGAGTGGCGCATCCAGTGAGACCCAACCCGGCCGCAAGCCGAGAGCGTCCGTGACTTCACCAGGGCTGAGTTCGAGTTCGGCTGCCACCTCGGCGATCGTCGGTTCCCGTCCCAGCTCCTGTTCGAGCCGCCTGACGGCTCGAATCACCCGGTGAGACTCCTCGAGCTGACCGGAAGGGATGCGGACGATTCTGGATCCGGCTGTCAGCGCCTGCAGGATGGACTGACGAACCCACCAGACGGCGTATGAGATGAACCGGACCCCCTTGGTCTCGTCGAATCGCCGCGCCGCCCGAATGAGCCCGATATTCCCCTCGGTAACCAGATCGGCAAGCGGAACCCCATGCCCGGCATAGCGGCGGGCGACGGACACGACGAACCTGAGATTGGCGGCGACAAGTTGATTCAGCGCCTCTTCGTCCCCATCCCGGATTCGTTGCGCGAGTTCGACTTCCTCCTCGCGCTCCAGAATCGGATGCTCCCGTATCTCCTCGAAGTATAGAGACAGGGCTTCCGATTCTCGGTGAGGTCTCCGGGCCATTCCGTCGCCCTCCGGGGCGTGTCGAGCATGACGATCGCGTCAGGCGAGCGCGGGCACGACGTTCAGCGGATGGAGCTCAGCAGCCGATCCCAGCGGATCTCCGTGATCCACGGAAACGGAACCATCCGATTCCGATCGTAGGAGTAGTAAATGATCAACGGCCGTCCCTTGACCGCATCGGCAGGCACGAACCCCCAGTACCGGGAGTCTTCCGAGTTGTCCCGATTGTCGCCCATGACGAACAGGCTGTCAGGCGATACCACGATCGGGCCCCAATTGTCCCTCGTCGGCCGGTATTCCTGGGACCGCCGTTCATTCGCAGCCTGGAGATGCGAACGCTGCCAATCGAACTGCGGACTCCGCGGATCCTCGAATGGCCGCTTGTGCACGGCATACGGCTCCGGGACCGGTCCCCCGTTCCTGTACAGAGCTCCGTCCACCATCTGCAGAGTATCACCGGAGAGGCCGACGATCCGCTTCACATAGTTCGTGTTCTCGGCCTGCCGGGCGCGTGGAGGCGGCTCGAACACCACGATGTCACCGTGTTCCGGCGGATCGATCGCCGGGAGCCGGACGCTCGTTCCGGGAATCTCGGCACCGTAGACCATCTTGTTGACGAGCAGGAAATCGCCGACCAGAAGCGTGTTCTCCATCGATCCCGTCGGAATCTGGAACGCCTCGACCACGAAAGTTCGAACGACGAGGAATAGCACGAACGCGACCGCGATCGACTTTGCCCATTCCCAGGCCCAGCGCCCGAACGAACCCGGCTCCTCCACCTGCTTCTTTCCACGCTGCTTGTCCCTGGCCGCCATCTCTCCCCTTCTCGATTGTCTTCTCATGCGAATGCCGGCTCACCGAAGCCCGGCCTCGAAACCTGTCCTTCCGGCTCAACATCACTTCAACCCCGTTGCCGGCGGCGACGTTCCGAACCTCCCGGACCCGCGCCCCGCCAGACGCGAGCCCGGTCGGCGTCAGCCTCCGGTCGTGCCCATCCGAATCGTAACGGACGCGTCGCCCAGAGTGATCCCGGACACGTCCGAGGACAGGGGTATGAGGATATCCGATCCACTCGCATCCATACCCGGGATCTCCAGGCTCTGCAGGACGAACGGCACTGCAAGAGCCGGAATGACCAGCGCCCCCGCCTGCAGCGAAGTTACCGTCACCTGACCCATGCCCGGTCGCCTCAATCCCGGAATCAACGTCGCCGCTACCCGGGCCGTGTCCGCCAGAAACTGCTGCAACAGATCCGGAGTCGCGAATTCCTCCAGTTCGTCCGGGCGAATCAGGGCAGACAGAATGATCACCGTGTCCCGCACTTCAACCAGTGGGTCCTCGATCCCGCGAGGAAGGTACGGGGCGACGCGATACGTCAGCAGACTCTGGAGCTCAGCTTCCGTCAACCTGACTTCGGCGTCGCTTTCCGTGGACAGTGAGGTCAGCTTCTCCTCCGCCTGCATGGCGAGGCTCTCGCTCGGCTCGGAGGATGGACCTACGACATCGACTCTTCCCAGCGCTCTCGAAATATCAGCACGAAAATGCCAGGCGCCGAACACGGCGACGGCGATCAGCGTCAAGCATCCGATGCGGGCCAGAAAATTTCTGATCACTGCTGCTCTCGTCCTCCCCGGTGTGTTCGTCAGCGGCCGCCCGAAACGACTCCGAGCGTCCCCAGCCTCGCTGCGTGAACCCGGCGATACTCAGGACCATCGGCGCGGAGCCGGCTCTCCATCAGGTCTATCTGGTTGATTTCTATCTCTGTGTCGAGCCGCAGGGATCGAGCCTGTTTCTCGAACTCACGAAATTCGCCCGGTCCTGAGTCCCGATCGACTCGCCCCAGCGTGACATGCGGTCGGAATGGCCGGGTTTCCCTCGCGACCCCGAACTCCGCCATCCTGCGGTCCAGTGCGTCGTGCAGAAGACGAAGCCGCGGCCCGGACTCGATTCCCAACCAGATCACACCCGGCCGCCTGGGAGACGGAAACGCCCCGACACCCTCGAACCGCAGCGTTAGCGGCTCCGCGCCAATCGCGATCTCGTCCAGCGCCGAACTCACGCCGCCGACGCGGGCGGAGGGAATCTCGCCGAGGAACTTCAGTGTCAGGTGGACGGCCGATGAATCCACCCAGCGGGCCGGCACTCCCGATCGCTCGAGATCGGTACCGATCGCCGCGATCGAGCGCCGTAGTGGCGCCGGGAAGTTCATCGCTATGAACAGCCGCATGCCTCATCGACTTTCCGGTCCTGGGGCGATACGCCCGGACCGTCGCCTCACTCTGTTCAACCTTGCCGGGCCCGTCTGAAAACGGCAAGTGGATCCACCTTTTCACCGATTACCCCGCCGCGTACGATAGGAGCCTGTGGGATTTCCCCTTCCGGTTCCACCTGAGCTCGAGACACGGCTACGCGATGAACGATTATCGGGTCACGGTAAGCAAGGACTACCTGGTCTTCGCCTCCGGTCACTTCATCACGTACGGCGAGGGAACATGCGAGCCCCTGCACGGCCACAACTACCGGGCCGGCGTCACCCTGTGGGGAGATCTGGACGGGCACGCGCTCGTGTATGATTTCGTCACCTTGAAGCGCGAGATGGTGGCGATCCTCGCACCGCTGGACCACCGGGTGCTGCTACCGACGGACAATCCGCACCTGTCGATCGCGACGGACGACGGAGAGATCGAAGTCCGGACCGGATCGGCGCGCTACCTGTTTCCGGAACAGGATGTCACCGTGCTGCAGATCTCGAACACGACAGCCGAGTTGATCGCGACATGGATAGTGGACCGACTCCTCGAGCGACTGGACGTGCGAGGAGTCGGGGGGATTCACCAGATCGAGGTGGAGGTCGAGGAGTCGTTCGGACAATCGGCATTCTGCCGTCGCAGGCTCGACCTCTGAACTCCGAGCCACGGTCCGCGTTCCTCACAGGCCGCGCAGTTCCGTCATGCTGATCTGTCGGCAACTCGTCGATGCGCCGACCCCCGAGCAGGTGTTCGACCGGGTGTCCGGACTTCCCTGGTGCGTCTGGTTCGACAGCTCGGATGTCAGACCGGACACGGGTCGCTGGTCCTTCCTCGCGATCGATCCGTACGCCGTGCTCCTGGCCCGGGATGGGCACGCCTGGTGGGTGGAACCGGAGGGCATCCGAGACACCGGGAGCGGGGGACTTCGTTCTCTCGAATTCGCGATCCGGCGATCCGGCGAGTCCGCGGTTGAGGCGGTCGAACCCGGAGCGGACGTCGAGCGAGGATGTCCGATCCCATTCAGGGGTGGCGCAGCCGGATTCCTGTCATATGAGATCGGCTCCGAGATCGAGATTCTGCCGGGCCCGCGGAGCCGAGATCCGGCCCTTCCGGACCTGGAATTCGGATTCTTCGACGTAGTCGTCGGTTGGGACCACCTCGAGGGCACCTGCCATGTTGTCTCCACAGGCCTTCCGGACCGGGGCGACGGGAGGCGGAATCGAGCGTCAAGCAGGCTCGACGAGGTCGTCAAGTGGATTCACGGTGATGTTCCGCCGCCGCATCCTCGCGGGGCGCTCGCCGACCTGGCAGTCTCGCGATCGAGACAGGAGTCGCCCGACTCGACGCCCGAGTATCCAGTCGCGGGAACCGATGGACTCCGCTCCAACTTCACTCGAGCCGGCTATATGGCGGCGGTACAGACTGGCATCGAGAAGATTCGAAACGGCGACATATTCCAGGTCAATCTTTCTCAGCGCTTCACGGCCCCCGCACCGCAGGATCCAGTCACGTTCTACCACGAACTGCGACGGAGGTCGCCTGCTCCGTTCGGAGCGTTCTTCAGGGGTTCGACCTGCGTGATCGCCAGCGCGTCGCCGGAGAGATTCGTGCGGCTCGACCGCGAGGGGGGAATCCAGTCCCGGCCGATCAAGGGGACCCGACGGCGAGGTGCCGACGGGGAGGAAGATGAGGAGCTCGCGGCCGCTCTGATCTCCAGTGACAAGGACCGGGCGGAAAACCTGATGATCGCGGATCTCCTGCGAAACGACATCTCACGAGTCAGCCGGACTGGAACGGTTCGGGCTGCGGAGCTGTTCCGCCTCGAGTCGTTCGCCAACGTGCATCACCTCGTGTCGATCATCGAGGGGAGCATCCGACAGGGAATCGGCCCGGTGGATGTCATTCGGGCGATGTTTCCCTGTGGGTCGGTGACGGGCGCACCGAAGATCAGGGCGATGGAGATCATCGCCGAACTCGAACCGGTTGCTCGCGGTCCCTGTTACGGTTCCGTCGGCTGGATTGGAATCGACCTGCAGATGGACTTCAGCGTCGCGATTCGCACGGCCGTAATCACGGCTGAACGCGCAATGTTTCACGCGGGCGGCGCCGTCGTGTCCGATTCGGTTCCCGCGGACGAGTACGCCGAGACCCTGGACAAAGCTCGCGCGCTGGCCGCGACGCTCTGCCACGAGATCTGAGCCGTGATTCTACTCATCGACAACTACGACTCCTTCGTCCACAACCTCGCACGCTACTTCGAGGAACTGGGAGAGGAGACGGTCGTGGTTCGCAACGATGCGATCGATCTCGAGTCCGCCGTGGCGCTCAGGCCCGGCCAGATAGTCCTTTCCCCCGGACCGTGTACTCCCCGTGAGGCCGGAATCTGTGTCGATCTCACGCGACTCGTCGGCGGGCGGATTCCGATCCTCGGCGTCTGCCTGGGACACCAGTGCCTGGGTGAGGCATTCGGCGGTCGGGTGGTCCGGGGAAGACCTGTCCACGGAAAGGTCAGCGCCATTGAGCATGAAGGCGTCGACCTGTTCTCGGGGCTTCCCGCGCCGCTGGTGGTGACCCGATACCACTCGCTGGTCGTCGACCCCGAATCCCTCCCGCCTGAACTCGTTCCGCTGGCCTGGGCACCTGACGGAACGCTCATGGCGTTGCGGCACCGAACAATGCCCGCCTGGGGAGTCCAATTCCACCCGGAGGCGGTACTCACGACGGCCGGCCACGCGCTGCTGGCGAACTTCCTGTCGCTCGGACGCGGACAGGAGCCTCGCGGTCTCGCGACCCCTCTTCCGCCCCACGAGACTGCCCCTCCTGGAGTATCGCCACCCCTGGACTGACGCGCGTTATGGAGACCACCGGGACCGGGGGCTACGGTCCGTAAACTCTGTGCCCGCAGGCGGCAACGCGATAGTGAAGCGCTTCCGCGAGATGCCCGACGCGGACGTTAGTGCTGCCCTCCAGGTCCGCCACCGTACGTGCCACCCGCAGAATCCGGTCACATCCTCTGGCGCTGAGTCCGAAACGGCTGACGGACCGTCCCAGCAGGGCTTCGCCTTCCGGATCCAGACTGCACTGGCGTCGAATCTCACGAGGGCCGAGCTCGGCATTGCAGGTCGGGAGATCCGAATCCGACCCGGTCAGTTCAGCGGTCCGGTGCAGGGCCCGATTCCGTGCCTGCACCACGCGAGCGCGCCGCTCGGCGGTCGTGTCACCCGGAGCGGGATCGCCTCGAAGGTCGGCCCATTGCACGGCCGGAATCTCGAGCCGGATATCGAATCGATCCAGCAACGGCCCACTGATGCGTGATTCGTACCTGCGGATCATCCATGCTTCGCACGTACAGCGACCGGACGATGAAGTCAGATAGCCACAGGGACACGGGTTCATCGCGGCGACGAGCTGAAACCGGGCGGGAAACGTCATAGCAGCTCGGGCCCGGACGATGTGCACGACGCCCTGATCCAGCGGCGAGCGAAGCGCGTCCAGCACGGCGGGTCTGAATTCAGGAAGTTCGTCGAGAAACAGAACCCCCCGGTGTGCCAGCGAGGCCTCGCCTGGCCTGGGCACCGCTCCACCACCCAGGAGCCCGGCTGAGCTCACGGAATGATGCGGTGCCCGAAACGGTCGCTTTCGAAGCAGCGGTGAGCCCGGCCCGAGACAGCCTGCAACACTGTGCACGGACGAGACCTCGAGTGCCTCGTCCGGTCGGAGCGGGGGAAGGAGGCCTGGAAGTCGCATCGACAGCATGGTCTTGCCCGAGCCGGGCTCGCCCGAGAGCAGCAGGTGGTGCCCCCCCGCAGCCGCGATCTCGAGGGCCCGCTTCGCGGCTACCTGGCCTCTGACTTCTTCCAGGACAGGCCCTTCCCGATCCTCAGCCCGATTCGGCGCACATCCGGAGCGGGTGAGCTCGCCAGTGCCGCCGAGGAAGGCCAGAACGGACTGGAGGTCGGCGGCTCCGAGTGCGGTCACGTCGGGTACTCCGGCGACTTCTCCTACGTTATCGCGCGGCACGATCAGGGTGTCGAGATCGGGCTCGGTACGACAACGGAGGGCCATCGGGAGAATGCCCCGTACGGGACGAATCGATCCGTCCAGCCCGAGCTCGCCGACGAGCGCTGTACGCTCGAACTGCCGTTGCGGAATCGTTCCCGCCCCAGCGAGCACACCGATCAGGAGAGGAAGGTCGAAGGACGCGCCGGCCTTGGGAACATCAGCGGGCGCGAGGTTCACGGTGATCCGCAGGCCCGGAATCCGCAGTCCGAGATTCGCGGCCGCAGCTCGAATGCGCTCGACGGTCTCGCGGGCGGCCGACGGCGCGAGCCCGCTGGTCCGGATGCCGGGCGTGCCGCGCCGAATCGTGATCTCGACGCGGATTCGGATCGGTTCTACACCGACGAGCGCGAAAGTATGGACGACGTGAAACACACGTCGTCATGCACGTCTGGCTTCAACGTTACCTCAAACGAGGACCGGTCCCGGCCGCAGGGAACGGGTGCTCGATCTCGGAGTCGGTGCTGGTCCTGATGACCGCCCACAGTCCCGGGTGTGCCCGGAACAGGTAGCCGGCCATGAACAGACCCGCGATCAGGTTGGCCACCGCCACCGCGATCCAGGACGGGGCGAGGGGCCGATCAATGCGGAATCCGAGGAAACCGGAAAGCGAGTAGAAGAACCCCGCCAGCCCCAGGAACAGCATGACGATGAAGAAGCCCGGGTTCCGTTCGGCACGTGAGACCAGCCACGCAGCGATAACCCCGAACAGCACGAACGCCAGCATGTGCACGCCGTTGAAGGCGATTACCGATCCTGCCGCGACTCCACCGACGATCGACGCGTCGTGGGAAACCAGACCTTCCCCCAGCGCGGCGGCGGATTGGAATAGAGACTGACCGGTGAGCAGGTGGAGGGATCCGAAGAACAGTGCGATAACCACATACCCGAGGAGCCCGGCGACGAGTCCCTCGGAAAGCACACGAGCGCGCTCCGGTTTCATTGGGACACTCCCTGGCCGTACTGGCCAACCCTGTGCCAACCGGAACACCGGGCGGGGGGGCGTGAGAACGCCGCGGCCCGGTCTGCACGATTTGTCACAATATAGGACTCCCGTACCGATTGTGCCAGAGGACACAATGTTCGCTATCTGCCTCGCAGTAGACCGCCAGTAAAGTATAGAACACACTAACTTAGCTGAATATATCAGTCTCGTGCTAACTGGTACGATACCTACAATTATACAACCATGCACACTTTGTGCTAGAACGCACTATTCTCAGCTGAACGTAGAGATCTCGGCCAGCGGGCTCCTGGACAGGTCCGGAACGCGGGCATCTGCCGCCGGAAACCCGGTGACGAGAAGAAGGAA
>JAENXO010000093.1 GCA_016649455.1 Gemmatimonadota bacterium
CTTCGCCTGGTTCGTATTTGAGATCACGGTGACTGACGGCCCCAGGATATTGAAGCTCTCGACACGGCTTAGATCGGACCCTGGGGGTTCGGCGAGCGGCACTCGAGTGATTCGTGCTGCGAGTACCGTGAGCCGGAGCGACGAGCATCGCTCCGGCTCACGAACCAAGTCCTGCCCTACGCCTCGTCGTCCTTCTTCCGACGAAGGATGAATGCGAGAATCAGCAGAACGAGCAGTACGACGGCGAAAATGAGGTACAGGTTGCTCGAAGCGTCCTCTGCGGCCTCCTGAACGACCGGCGTCTCATCCACGACTGGCGGCGGAGCCGGCGCGGCGGCCGGGGCTCCTCTGGCGCGACTTCATGAACGACCGGGCCGAACGTGACCGGGAGGGTCTCCGCCTCGAGGTCCGCCCACGCCATCTCCCAGCGACCTTCGCGAATGTACACGTTCAGTATCTGGCCCTTCGGTATGTCCTTGACTTCCACATCCGTGCCGCTGAGCGAGGCTCGCCATTCCTCTGGCGGCGTGACTTCGCGCGGGGATGACCAGCCGCCGTCGCGCAGCTTGTAGTGGACGAGCAGCGTCTTCCAACCTTCGCGCAGAACCTCCAATTCGAGGCGCGCGAACCGATCGCCACCCTTCTCGATGATCTCCAGGCAGGCATCGCCGATGTCCGGATAGTCCGCGACGAGATCCGGCGCGAATTCAATGTCGTCGCAGGTAACCACCTGCGCGGATGTCGGAACTGCGACCAGACCGATGAGTGAAAGGGCGACCAGCGCGGAAGACAGTCGTCTCATGCTCTGCCTCCAGGATCAGGGACCGGTTTGAGGGGCGCAGGACGATAGGGACTGGTCCCAGAGATTTCCACGGTACGAGCGGCGCTGCTTGGCGCACCCGGTGTGCACGCCCCTATGTTGGATCGGCGCCTCGCGCGGGCCTCACGCCCGCCGTGGTATCAGTCGCCGTGCCACCACGTTTCCGGAGTACGATGCCTCTTTCCCGCGCGAAGCTCAGGCGACCTCCCCTGGTCAGTGACTACGTCCGGAGACCCGGGCTCATCGAGCTCCTCGATCGGGGCCTGGACCGGACGCTCACCCTCGTCTGCACGCCGGCCGGTTATGGAAAGAGCACGCTTCTCAGTGCCTGGCTCCACGAATCGGAGTCACCGGGCGCCTGGCTGTCACTCGAGCCGCACGATGACAGCCTGCACGAATTGGCATCCGGGATCGTGGAAGCGATCGAGTTGATCCTGCCGGAGGCACTGCCGCGCACTCGAGCCTGGCTGGACGGAGAACTCCCCTCGCCGGAGTCTCTCGCCAGTTATCTGGTGGACGAGATCTCGGAGCTCGAGAGCGACCCGCTCGTCCTGGTGCTGGACGATTACCACGTCCTGCACGACTCCGAGACACACGCATTCGTGTCGCGGATCATTGAACTCGCTCCCGGTGTGCTTCACCTGGTCCTGTCCACCCGAGTCGACCCGCCGCTCCCGCTCACGGGCCTCCGGGCGGCCGGGCGTCTCACCGAGATCCGACAGACTGACCTGCGATTCTCGGAGGGAGAAACCGGCGAGTTCCTCGCGAATTCTCTCGGGCATGAAGTCGACCCGACCACGGCCCGTACCCTGGAAGCGAAGACGGAGGGCTGGCCCGTCGGGATCAGGCTGGGCGCTCTGTCACTTCGCAAGGCGCGGGAGCCGGAGGATCTTCTCGATCGCCTGCCGGCCGGCAGCCGGTTTGTCACCGACTACCTCGTGTCCGAAGTACTCGACCAGCAGATGCCGATCATCCAGGAATATCTCCTCCGGGCTTCCGTCGTCGATCGGTTCTGCGCCCCCCTGTGCGATGCTCTGCTCGAGGCGGATCTGGCAGGGGAAACTCCGGTGGGGATTTTCGATGGGGCAGGATTCCTCGCCCTGGCGGAACGGGCCAACGTATTCCTCATCCCGCTGGACGAGGCTGGCCACTGGTACAGGTTTCATCACCTGTTCCGGGACCTGCTGTACCACCAGCTCGAGTCTCGCCGATCGGAATCAGAGGTAACCCTGCTCAAGCGGCGGGCCGCCGACTGGCTGGAGGTGCAAGGCTTCCTGACCGAGGCGATCGAAATGGCAATCAAGGCGGATTCGTCGCTCGCCGTCCATCTGGTTGCACGTCACCGTCACGACCTCATGAACCGGGAGGAATGGCACCGGCTGGACCAATGGCTGCGGCTTCTGCCTCCGGACGTCCTGGAATCCGAACCGGAACTGATGCTCCTGAAGGCGTGGACGATGGAGAATCGCCACAGGTACCAGGACGTATTGCAGCTCGCGCACCGGGCGGCAGCTCTTCTTGCGGACCAAGGCAGGGACGGCGCTCACGCACTGCAAGGAGAAGTCTTCACGATTCTCGCCCTGGAAAGCTACCTGAAGCTCGACGGACTGAGTGCGGCCGAGCACGCCGAACGGGCGCTCGAACTGCTCGAACCGGTGGCCGAGAGCGTGCGAGGGTACGCCGTGATTCTGCTCTCCTTGGGCCGGCAGATGCTGGGCGAACTGGGAGAAGCGCGTCGCACCGTCCGGGACAACATGCGGGAAGTCGAGGGACCGCCGGGTACCTACGATGCCCGGCTGCTGGCGGCTCTGACACTGGTGGACTGGATCGCGGGAGATCTTCAGAGGTTGAGCGTCGACGGTTTGGCCTACCTTTCCGCCGGACTACAGGGTGACCTCAGGGAAACCGTGGGAATGGGGCATTACTTCCTCGGTGTCACGGCCTACGAACGCAACGATCTCGTCGAGGCGGAGGATCAGCTTGCCCGAGTCGTGCGGAATCTGCCGGCAGGCGACCCCTGGAACCTCGCGAACAGTGGATTCGTGCTGGCCGTCACCCTCGAGGGACTGGGCCGACACGAGGAGGCGAACCGGATCGCCGAGCAGCTCATCGCCCGGGCGCTCGAGGTTCGCGACCCCGGCCTTGTACCGATCACCCGGGCGTTCCAGGCCGAGCTCGCCCTGCGGCAGGGGCGGACGCCCGAGGCAATCCGCTGGGCCGAAACCGTCGAACCCGACCCGGTCTATCCACCCTACCGCTGGTTCATCCCGAATCTCACCTACGCCCGTGCGAGGATGGCGCAAGCGACCGCCGACAGCCGTTCCGAGGCCGCCGGATTGCTCGAACGGCTGCGAACCACCTATGAATCGATTCACGCGATACGGGCGCTGACCGACGTCCTGGCTCTACAGGCACTGCTCCTGGATTCGACGGAGAGTCGAGTCGCAGCCGACGCGAAGATCGCCGAGGCACTTCGAATGGCGGAACCCGGTGGCTTCATCCGGATGTTCGTGGATCTCGGACGCCCGATGCGCGATCTGTTGCGCCGGGTAGGACCCGGGAGCGGCCAGCTGCCATACGTCCGGAGGATCCTCGCAGCGTTCGCCGAGGAGTCCCTCGGGATCTCAGGCGAGATCCACCTCCCGTCGACTGCGGTCGATTCGGGACAGCTGCTGGCGCTGGAGATCACGAACCGCGAACTGGAAGTCCTCAGCCTGCTCGCCAACCGGCTGAGCAACAAGGAGATCGGTTCACGACTGCAGATCGGGCCCGGAACCGTGGCGACGCATGCGGCCAGCCTGTATCGCAAGCTCGAGGTGACCAGTCGCCGGGAGGCCGTGGCCAAGGCAGAAGCGTTGGGAATCCTTACACCTCACTGAACGACTGCCCCCGACCGTTCTATACAATTTCTCTATGACATCGATGGATTCCGCCCTCCCGGATTTGCGGATACTGGACGTGAGGCCTTTGAAAGGGGCCTCCACGATTCGCGTACTCGGAGGATGCATTGCCAGCTTCGGACAACGGATTCCTGGATCAGGCACGGCCGGCAGGCAGGGCATACCGGATCCGCGTCGAGGGCCGGGTCGATGAGACCTGGTCCTCTCGGCTGGGTGGCCTTCGAATCGAGGGCGCGCAGGGCTCCATGGAGTCCCCTGCCCACATCACGACCCTGGAAGGCACGCTTCCCGACCGGGCATCGCTGCTCGGAGTGCTGAACGCATTGCACGACTTGAACCTGGAGCTCGTCTCCGTCGAGACCATCCGGAACGGCTCAGTTGCCGTTCAAACCGTACCAGAGGAGGAAGATTCATGAAGCACCCGAGATCGTGGGCGCCGGCAGCGATTCTGTGCGCCGCCATTTTCGCTGCGCTCCCCACAGCCCTCCGCGCCCAGGAGGAGGAGCCGTTGCCGCAGACCCTGATTACGAACGTCAACGTGTTTGACGGCTATTCGGAGTCCCTCCAGAACGGAATGAACGTGCTGGTCGAAGGAAACCTGATCAAGACGGTTTCGAGCAGCGCGATCTCGGCGCCGGGCGCGACCGTGATTGACGGAGGCGGACGAACGCTGATGCCGGGGCTGATCGAGGCTCACTCCCATCTCGCAATCCATGGTGACCTGTTTCAAATCAGGAACGACCTGAACTGGATGTATCTGGGTGCCAAATCAGGTGCTGAGGCCACGCACATGCTCATGCGGGGGTTCACTACGGCACGCGATGCTGGCGGTCCCACAAACGGGCTGAGAAAGGTGATCGATGCCGGCCATGTTGTCGGTCCCCGTATCTATGCCGCGGGTCCTCCAGTCAGCCAGACGGGCGGGCATTTTGATATCCGTGGTCTGAACGAACCCAACTATTACTTTTTGGGTGTTCCCGATGCCAAGCAGTTTACGGAATACGCGTACCTGGCTGATGGCGTACCAGAAGTCCAGAAAGCGACTCGGGAAGTGTTCAGAAAAGGCTCGTCGCACGTCAAGATAATGGCGGGCGGCGGCGTAGCGACTGTCTACGATCCGCTGGATGGGCTTCAATTTACGCCGGAGGAAATCCGGGCAATTGTTGTTGAGGCTGAGAAAGTCGGCTCCTATGCCATGGCGCATATATACACGCCTGAAGCCATCAGAATCGCGCTGGAGGCGGGGGTGAAATCAATCGATCATGGCATGTTGATCGATGACAAGACTATGGCGCTGCTGAAGGAGAAAGACGCCTTCCTGGTTCCCAGTCTCGCCGTTGGCCTCTTTACGCCGGAAGAGCTTGCTTTTGCTTGGCCGACTCCGGAAACCAAAGCGAAAGGAGCTCGCATTATCGCCGGCATGGAGAATGAAGTGATACTGGCCAAGAAGCATGGCGTCAAAATCGGTTTTGGCACCGATTTCTTTGGGCCGACCAATGACGCATTTGCAATGCAGTCATTGGAATTCGAGGCGCGGGCCAAGTACTTCACACCAATAGAAATTCTGAGACAGGTCACTTCGACTAACGCCGCCCTCGTGGCGATGTCAGGCCCGATGATGAACCCTTATCTGTCTGGCCCGTTGGGCGTCATTCAGGAAGGTGCCTACGCAGATATTCTGATCGTCGACGGCAACCCACTCGAGGACATTCTTCTGCTGGGAGATCCCGCGAAGAATCTCAGCGTCATCATGAAGGACGGCGTGATTTACAAGAATACGCTGGATTAGCGTAAACCGGCTCGGCGTCGCGTTCGTACTTGTTGTCACGGCAGTCGGCTGCTCGCCGGATGCGCCTGCTTCGCGTGATGAATCTGGGGAGCGCAGTGGATCGAGCCTCACCTGGCAGCCGCTTCCGACCGGCGAGATCACGCGTATCGCCTTCGGCTCGTGCGCCTTCCAGTGGGAGGAACAGCCGATCTGGGACGCCGTGATCGCCGCGGAACCCGATCTATTCCTGTATCTCGGAGACGCGATCTACGGGGACTTCGATGGAGAGAACACCTACGACGTTTCAGCGGAAACGCTGGAACGCGAGTGGGGTGTGCTCGCTGCGAGACCGGAGTTCCGACGACTCGTCAAAAGCGTCCCGGTCATGGCCACCTGGGACAATCACGATTACGGCAGGCACGACGGCGGGGCGGAGTTTGGACTCAAGGACGTGTCGAAGAAGGCGTTCCTCGACTTCTTTGGAGAGCCCGCAGAATCGCCGCGCCGCTTGCGCGGAGGCGTCTACGACGCCCGCGTGTTCGGCCCAGAGGGTCGCCGTGTGCAGGTCATTCTCCTGGACACCCGCTACTTCAAGGGGCCATACGTGCTCGCCGACAGATCCGCGGGAGCCGGCGGCAGCCTGGGCAAGTACGCTCCCAACCCAGACTCGACCGTGACTCTGCTGGGGGAGGAGCAATGGAGGTGGCTGGAAGAGCAACTGCGCGTGCCCGCCGAAGTTCGCCTGATCGCCTCGAGCACGCAGATCGTGGCCGACCAGAAGGGCATGGACGAGTGGGGCAACTACCCCCACGAGCGTCAGCGGCTGTTCGACTTGATCGAGTCGACGGGTGCTGAAAGGGTCCTGCTGCTGAGCGGAAACGTCCACTTCTCAGAGGTGTCACGTGCCGACCAGGGTCAGTCCCCGCTATACGAATTCACGGCTAGCGGGCTGACGCACACCAACGCGGACTACGCAGCGGCGCTGAATCCCTACCGTGTGGCAGGTCCGGTCACCGACGTCAACTTCGGGCTGGTAACCATCGACTGGGAGGCCGAGCCCGGACCCGAACTCAGGCTGCAGGCGGTGGGTGTCGACGGATCGAGACTCGTGCAGACCCGGGTCGTACTCGACGAGCCGGAAGCCGGATGAGAGGCGCCGGAAAGTGCCGGGCGGCAGCCCTGCTGCTGATCACTTTCGCGGCGGCCGCCCACGCCCAGGAGGCCGAATCCCAGGCGGCTGACGACGTGGCCCGCGAGCTCGCCAATCCGAACACGGCGCTCGCCAGCCTGACGTTCAAGAACCAGTTCCGCTGGTTCGAGGGCGACCTGCCGGGAGCGGACGAGCAATCGGCCTACACGCTGCTCTTCCAGCCCGTGTTCCCATTCCCCCGGAGCGACGGAAGCAAGATCATGTTCCGGCCTGCCGTCCCGTTTCTGGTGGGGCAACCGGTCCCTGCGTCCGAAACCGGGCAGTTCGAATCGAAGACCGGCCTGGGAGACATAGCCTTCGACCTCGCCTACGCCTTTCCCCCGAAGAGCAGCCTCATCACAGCGGCAGGGATCATTTCGTCCATTCCTACCGCCACCGGCGGGCTGGGCACCAAGCGCTTCACGCTCGGACCGGAATTCCTGCTCGGCGTCGCGACTTCGAAGCACATCGCCCTCGTGTACCCGAATCACCAGTGGGACATCTTCGGCTCGGGAGATGCTGATATAAGCCTGACTACGCTGCAACTGGCCTACGTCTACCTGCCGGGCGGTGGTTGGAACGTAGGTTCCGGGCCGATTCTCACATACGACTGGGTCGTCGAGCAGTGGACGATTCCGCTGCAGGTCAACGTGGGGAAGACGGTCCCCCTGGGGGGCACGGCGTGGAAGCTGTCGTTGGAGGTGAACTACTACGTCGAGAAGGCGGACGCGTTCGGGCCGGCGTGGATGGTCGGCTTCAACGTCACGCCGGTGCTGAAGAACTACCTGGCCAGCTTCCTGAACGACATCCTGAACTGAGGAGCTGCCGAGTGAAGAAACCCAGCCTCGTGGGCCTCCTGGGCGTCGTCGCCCTGGCCCTGCCACCCGTCGCGGGCGCCCAGGAAGCGGACACCGCTGCTGCCGCCGCCCAGGACACCGTCCGCGCCCGGACCAGCCTCGCAGGTCCCGACCAGGTGGACAACCAGCTGGAGAGCGACGCGCAGCCAAAGGATCCGCTGATTGACTTCGGCTTGCTCGATGGGTACTTCGGCTTCAAGGACGACCTGAAGGAAAGCTCGGGGTTCGGCTTCGGGATCGACTACACGGCCGTCTACTTCGGTGCCAGCGCCGGTCTCGAGGCGGACCATGCGGGCAGTGGCATATTCCGACTGTTCGGCTCCTGGGAACTGGTGGGCCGGGAGTCCGGCAACACCGGCGCTCTCGTATACAAGATCGAGCACCGGCATAGCTATACGGACGTGACACCCAAGTTCCTCGGCTTCAATCTCGGGTACACGGGGATGTTCGCCGCGCCGTTCAACGACGACGAGTTCCGGGTCACGAACCTGTACTGGCGCCAGTCGCTCGGAGGGGGCCGGTTCGCGTTGCTCGGCGGTTTCCTGGACGCCACGGACTACGTGGACATCTTCGGCCTCGGAAGTCCCTGGCTGCATTTCATGAACCTGGCGTTCAGCACCGGCGCCGCGTCGATCGCCCTCCCGAATGACGGCCTGCTCGGCCTGGCCGGAGCCGCCTGGCTGTCGGATAACATGTACGCCATCGCCAGCATCGGGGACAACGGGTCGGATCCGACCGATCCGTTCAATGGGTTCGACCGGTTCGTCAACGTGAACGAGTACTTCACCAGCGCGGAAGTCGGCTGGACCACCGCGCAGGACCGGGCCTATTTTGACAACATTCACCTGACTTACTGGCACAGCGACGAGAAGTCGGAAGCAGGAGACCCGAGCGGCTGGGGCCTCAATGTCTCGGGCACCTGGCTCTTCGACAGCAAATGGATGCCGTTCCTGCGCGGCGGCTAC
>JAENXO010000636.1 GCA_016649455.1 Gemmatimonadota bacterium
AAAGCCCCGGGTTGAGGTAGGGACGGCCCAACCTTCGGACCGCCCCCGGATCCGCGACGAGCCATACTGATTTGCGCGGATCCGCCTCGTTCGTCCTCGACCAGTGATCTCCAGTCGAGCGGTAAGCAGGCGTCGAAGAGAGCCCGGGCGGCAGCGGCCCCCACTAGCACACCCGGGCCTCCCGACGATCTATGGCGTGGGCATGACACCGTTCTCGACCCAGTTGACCAGGTCGTCGAACGCCGGCCCGTACTCGTTGGCCGAACTGATATTGCAGTGGCCGAATCGGTCGACCTGCCGCCACACGAACATGTCGGACTTGCCGGCTGCCGCGACGCGCGCGGCGAACAGCACGTCCAGGTAGGGGGAGACAGTCTGGTCACGCGTAGTGCGAATGCTCAGCACGGGCGCCGTCAGGTCCCCCGACGGAGTGTACCAGTGGTCGAAGAAGTTCCGAGCCTGGGGTGACGACGCGAACCGGTCGATCCCCGCGTTGAGCCCTGCGTCATCGCTGGTGCCGGAATAGACGGTCATCGAGTTGTCGAAGACGTCTTCGGAGTGGGCTCGATCCTTGATCTCGTCCAGAAGCAAAGGGTCGCCGAAGAAGATCTGGGTTCCGACGGTATAGCCCAGTTCTACATCATCCGCGTATGGCATGGGCACAGGCAGCGCATTCGCCAACTCGTATGCCGGCCCGGGATTCGATAGCACCGCATTGAACGCTGCCCCGAACATTGCGTTGCCATCCGCTCCGTCCGGCGGGTTGAGGGCGTCGCCGCCGAGCACGCCCGGGTAGTAGTAGTCGAACAGCGAGCGCGTGTGAAACGCGCCGTCCCAGAACCCTCCCGCGCCAACGATCGGAGCGCACACGGGAAGCGCACCGGCGTACATGCCGGGGTGTTGTTCCAGCAAGCGGAGCATGATCAAGCCGCCCATCGATCCGCTGGACAGGTAGACCCGGTTCGGTGCCGCGACGCGGGATGTGAACAGGCCCCGCAGCTGATGCGTCGCCTTCACGCCCTCCTGGACAGCGAACCCGCTGACGGATCGGGCGGAGACCGCCCAGGCGTAGCCGCGTTGCAGAACCTGGGCACGTTTGCCACCCTCGATCGTCGCCGGATCGATGGCCTCGATCGGAACGTCCGGGGTGACGTAGCCGTGCGCGAACAGCACCAGGTCGCCGTTCCAGTTTTCCGGCACCTCGAGGTAGTACTGGGCTCCTCCCACCTCGCCGGTGAGGGAGCCCGCGCCTGCCAGCTTCGCAGCCTGCAGGCTGGTGCCGTTCAGGTCGGCCGTGTCGGGAGAAGTGGGGATCGTGCTGTCGCTGCATGCGGACAACACGAAGGCGCACACGAGCGCCAGGGGGCTGAGCGTTCGGCGTAGCATGGTGTCCTCCTGTTGTTCGGGTCCACGCGGTGGCTCGTCGCGAGTGTGCCCCAACATTGGCGGAGGCCAGTTATGCTTCCGTTAGTCTTCCCTTATTTCTGGAGTCGGCATGCCCGTATGGATTGGATACGTGCGGAGTTACGCCGTCCGGCATATATTCTTCATACAGCGCTGAACAAATTCAGCCGCCGTGGCCCCCGGTGGCTCGTCCCGAGGCGGCGCTGTCG
>JAENXO010000250.1 GCA_016649455.1 Gemmatimonadota bacterium
AATGAAGAGTTCACCGCCGTCCTCGGGTCGGTGCTCAGGCGTCCCGCGGTGTTCCCGGTACCGGCGAGCGTCCTGCGCATGACGATGGGGCGAATGGCCGACGAACTCCTGCTCTCCAGCGCCCGCGTGATCCCGGAGCGGTTGCAGGAATCGGATTTCACATTCCAGGATCCTGAACTCGAGCCGGCGCTCCGGCATATGCTCGGGCGGCCGGATCAGATGTGACCGCGATGAACGGACCATCCCTGGTGTCTACCAGCCCCCTCCGGCTCGGGATTTCCTCGTGCCTGCTCGGCCAGGAGGTCCGGTACGATGGCGGACACAAGCGTGATCGCTTCCTGACCGATGTTCTTGGAGACTACGTGATGTGGGTGCCGGTGTGTCCCGAGGTCGAGATCGGCCTCGGGACTCCACGCCCGACGATCCGGCTCGAACGGGCGGAAGACGGCTCCGCACGACTCGTGATGCCGTCGTCCGGAGAAGATCTGACCGACCGGATGCAGGATTACGCCGACGACAGGATCAGGCGACTCGAGAAGCATGATCTCGCCGGCTACGTGCTGAAGAAGGACTCTCCAAGCTGTGGAATGGAGCGAGTGAAGGTCCGGGATCCGAATGGAATGCCGGCTCGGAATGGGGTCGGTACGTTCGCCGCCGAGCTTCTCAGGCTCGCGCCGGATCTGCCGGTGGAGGAAGAAGGCCGACTGAATGACGCGAAGCTGAGAGAGAATTTCATCACCCGGATCTTCGCGTATCAGAGATGGAGAGACCTCGAGCAGGCCGGACCGACCCGGCGCCGCTTGATGGAGTTTCATGCGGCGCACAAGTATGTGCTGATGTCGCGGAACCAGGCAGGAATGCGCAGGCTCGGCAGACTTCTCGGAGAGACTGGCCGGGCCGATTCAGTTCGCGAAGTGGCAGTGACTTATCGGACTGGATTCACCGAAGTCATGCGGAGAGCGCCGGGTCGGAAGGGGCACACGAACGTGCTCCGTCACCTGGCCGGTTACGTGTCCGATGGCCTGGATCCGGACGACCGGTCCGAACTCACGGAGTCGATCGGGCAGTATCACGCCGGCCTCGTACCGCTAATCGTTCCGGTGACTCTCCTGCGACACTATGTACGGAAATTCGAGATTGATACCCTGCAGAACCAGGTCTACCTGTGGCCGCACCCGCACGAGTTGATGCTGCTGAACCACGTCTGAATCCGGACGGGTGAAGGCGGCACCGTCAGGCTGTCCCGGAATGCGCGTCCGGCGCGCTTCCATCATCCAGGAAGCGCTTGATCCGCAGCCAGTTCTTTTCTGCATCCCGCTCACCGAGCCGGATGAGTTCCTGCAGGTACTCACCTTCGAACATGAGATATGAGAGCAGGTCGGGACTCGCGACGCGGCGGGTTCCGAGGCCCCGGACCAGGTATCTCAAACTTCGGGGCAGCCGGTCTTCGTAGCGCGCGGCCAGGCGACCGAGATCGCTCGACGGGCGGAGCACGAGCATCCTGACGGGCCGTTCAGAAACGAGCCATTGCTTTTCCTGCGGCACTCGCGCGACGATCTCGTTGATGCGTTCGAGACGCTCGGCGTCGGCATCCAGGTTGTCCAGAAAAATCGAATTCAGCATCAGGCCGAGAACCTGCGCAGCGGGGGGATATCCATCAGCGTCCTTCCCTGTCCGTGCGCGGGTGCCCGTACCATATCGGGACGACACGACGAGTATCCGATCGGCGCCCAGGAAGACGGCAGGGGCCAGCGGGCTGCCCTGGCGCAGGCTGCCGTCCCCGAACCATTCGCCTTCGACGGATCGAGCGGGGAAGAACAGCGGAATCGCGGCTGACGCCATTACATGGTCGACGTTCACGGTGGTCGAAACGGAGTAGCGCCTCGTGCGCTCCCACATCCGGATTCCCGGCGCCGCCTGGACGAACGTGACCGTTCGGCCCGTTCCGTACGAAGTCGCCGATACGGCCACGGCCGTCAGCTTGCCCTGCGAGATATTGTCGGCGATTCCCGCCGGGTTCAGGGCGCGTTCCAGAGTCCGTTCGAGCGGGGACGTATCCACGAGTCCCCTCACCTGGGGCGCGAGCTTCGCACCGCCGCTCCCCAGGTTCATGACGACCTTGAACGCATTTCCCAGGAGCGAGATCACGTCGGCCCGCAGGATCTCTTCGGTCGACAGCTCTCCCCACATCGCTGCAAGGAGGTCCATGGCTTCGGGCAGGGGCTCGGGACGGCCGGCGAGGAAGGCGGCATTGATCGCGCCGGCGGAAACTCCAGTCAGAATCGGCAGACGGAGGTCCGGGTGTTGCTGCGCGATCCACTTGAGGACCCCGACCTGGTATGCTCCGCGGGCTCCTCCACCCGACAGGACCGCTGCAGTCACCGCTTCGGCGTGGGGATCAGCTTCGGGAGTCCGCGGTTTTTCCGGCAAGAATTCGGCTCAGAGCAGACGCGCGTGCCAGGACGTCGAAGCCGGGCGTTCCAGCCCACTGGAGCGGACCGGGCCGAGACCAGACGCGGTCAGATCGAACACCGGGGTTTCCGGTCCGACGGTGCCGGACTTCGCCAGCTTCCGAAAATCCTCGCGCGTGACCGACTGGATGCGGCCAATTCCGTCACGGTACCATATGCGTGACGCATCGGTGAGGCGGAAGCCGAACTCCCGCTCCAGCTCGCCGAGACGGCCCATGAGCGCATCGATCGAGCAGCCCGAAGCACCTGTCGTACGCTCATCGAGCCCGACCAGCAGGAACCGCTGGTGCAACCAGGTCACGCCGGCGCTGAGGTCCTGTCTGTGGGCCGTCCATTGATCGACGAAGCTCTGCATCGAGTCCAGCAGGTGCGCAGTCTCGCGCGGTCCGGGCTCTCGCTCGGCAGCGAAACACCACAGGCGGGAGTCGTCGGGAAGCTCGTCGAACGGAACCTGGCTCATTCGTAGCGCAGTGCATCGATCGGATTCAATGACGCCGCCCGCCGGGCGGGCCACAAACCAAAGAACAACCCGACCGACGCCGAAAAGACGACCGCGAGCAGGACCGCCTTGGGCGAAACCGACGTATTCCAGTTCGCCAGCTCAGACAGCGCATACGCAGCGCCGAAGCCTATGCCGATACCGATCAGGCCACCGACGAGACACAGGACGAGGGCTTCGAACAGGAACTGACCGAGCACAGCATTCCGCGTTGCCCCGAGTGCCATGCGGATACCGATTTCGCGCGTCCTCTCCGTGACCGAGACCAGCATGATGTTCATGATACCGATGCCGCCCACCAGCAGGCTGACGAGGGCGATCCCGGCGAGCAGGTAGGTAAACGTCTTCGTCGTCTCCTGCTGCGTGCCCATCAACTCAGCTCGATCCTGGATCCAGAAATCGTTCTCTTCTCCGACCCGCAGACGGTGCTCGCGCCGCAGGACTTCCTCGATCTGCGCCATCGCCAGCGTCTGGCTGGAGCCGTCCCGAACCTCGGCGTTGAACGAGCCGATCCGCTCCGTCCCGAACAGCCGGAACTGGGCGGTGTTGATCGGAACGAAGATCCTCTCGTCCATGTTGAACCAGCTCCACCCGCCCTTCTCGCCGAGGACCCCGACCACCTCGAACGTCACGTTCTGGATCGAGATCTTCTGACCGACGACCATCTCCGCGGTCGTGCCGAGTGTTGCGGGGACCGCGCCCCCGAGTACGGCCACCCGACGTCGTCCTTCGTCTTCCTGTCCGTCGAAGAACCTGCCGATGGTGACTTCGTAGTTGTTGACTTCATGGTAGTTGGGAGAAGTGCCCGTCACCCGGAGATTCGCGTTGGTTCTGCCGAATTCGACCTGGGCGTTCCGCTGCATTTCTGGTGCGACTGCCGTAATCGTGGCAGCGTCACGCTCCACGGCGAGCGCGTCCTTCACCTCCATCTTCGCATCGCCACCGCCCCTCGTGCCCCGGAACCAGGCCTGACCGGGACGGACGGAAAGGACGTTCGTCCCGAGCTGCTCGATCTGCTCCTGAACTGCTTTCTGCGCGCCCGTTCCGAGCGCGACCATCGTGATCACGGCCGCGACTCCGATCACGATCCCGAGCATCGTCAGCATGCTGCGGAGCTTGTTGGCGGCGATCGCCTCGAGGGCGACGCGCATGATCTCACCGAATAACATCTCCCGTTCCCCCCGGCCTCAGCTACGGCTTACGCCGGGAATCGACGTGCGGCTCCGGATCCGCTCCAGCATTTCGGTCTGACTCACGAGGGCCATCGGGACCTGAAACACCTCGTCGCCTTCCTCTACGCCACCGAGCACCTCCGTAAACTCCCAGCTCGACAGGCCGATCCTGATGGGTCGCAGCGTCAGCAAACCCTGCTCGTCGCTAATGAACACGAAGGCGTCCTTCGGCCGGCTCGGGTCCGCACGGGCGGCCTTTTCCTGCTGCTCCTGAATCTGCTGGAACATCCCGAACAGCTTCTGCCGCTGGGCCGGTTCCAGGCTCTGCACGAGTTCCGTGCGCTCTTCGCGCGACATCGCCTGCAGGGCGGCCATCGTGGGCAGACCGTCCTCGGTCGTCGTGGCTTCGGGCTCCGGCTCTTCTCCGGCACCGGCTGCCTCTTCCGCGCCGCTTTCCTCCGGTACCCGTGCCTCGAGCAGTTCGCTGTCCATGCCAAGCGCCGTGACGAGCTGCCGTGCCTCGTCCGGTGTGCGGATCGCACCATTTGGAAGGGACAGCACGTCTTCCCGGACGCCGATCAGGACTTCCACGTCGGCGTTCATTCCCGGCCTCAGAAGATCCTCATCGTTTCGAATG
>JAENXO010000223.1 GCA_016649455.1 Gemmatimonadota bacterium
GATGGTGGAACCCGTACCGCCTCGATCACGGGTGCCTGCGTGGCGCTGCACGAGGCCTGCAGCTGGCTGCTGCGTGAAGGGCGCGTCGAGCGCACGGCCATCGAGTCTTTCGTCGCCGCCGTGAGCGTCGGGATCGTGGGCGGAGTCGCCTGCCTCGACCTCGACTACCCGGAAGACTCCAGGGCGGACTCCGACTTCAACCTTGTGGCCCTCGAGGACGGACGATTCGTCGAAGTGCAGGGCACGGCCGAGCAGAGCCCGTTCTCACGGGACGAGTTGAACGAGCTGCTGGGACTCGGCGAACAGGGGATCCGGATGCTGTTCGACGCGCAGAAGCTGGCGATCGCCGTCTGATCGACACGGGTCGGGACGGGGGCGTGAACCTGGACCTGGAGGGGACAATGACGGATAGCGGAATTCCGGACACCGGTCTCGAACGGCCGGTGGAGCCGGGTCTTCTGATCGAACCGCAGGCGGGAGCGGTAGTGAGCAGGACCGTGCTCAAGCAGCCGTCGGGCAGCGTCACGCTGTTCGCGTTCGACGCGGGAGAGGGACTGTCCGAGCACACGACTCCCCACGAGGCGTTGATCTACGGGCTGGACGGGGAGGCGGAGATCACGATCGGATCCGCCGCGCATGTCGTGGGCCCCGGCAAAGCGCTGCACCTGCCTGCCGACGTTCCGCACGCAGTGAGGGCGGTGTCACAGTTCAAGATGATGCTGGTGATGCTCAAGCGAACGGGGCCCTGACACCGTGTTCTCGACAGTGAGACGGTTCATCAAGACCGCGATTCTGTTTCTGTTCGTCGGGCTGGCCTACGGAGCATCACTGCTGTATCGGAGGGAGATCCTCGGCATCTGGCCTTCACCGCACCAGGTATCCGCGCATGCCCACGTCGTGGGGATCGGATTCGTGATGTTCCTGATCCTCGGGGTCGCGCTGTGGCTGTTCCCGCGCCCCGCGAAGCACGACGACCGGTATCGGCCGGAACGGATCGGGATCGCCTGGTGGATCCTCGCTCCGGCAACCGCGACCCGGTTCGTCGCCGAGGCGGCCGGGCCCGGAGCACCGGGCGGTTGGCTGGGATGGACGATCCTCGTGGCGGGCCTGGCACAGATCACCGGACTCGCCCTCTACTTTCATACGATGTGGCCCCGGATCAGGCCCGTGGGAAGCCATCTCCGGGAGGAAAAGGGCGAGAAGTTCTGACCGGTCGGCCGGCCCTCAGACCGTCGTCCGGCTCTCCTGCAGGGCCTTCCACACTCTGTCGGGCGTGAACGGAAGGCGGTCCATGCGGATTCCGACCGCGTCGTGGATGGCATTGGCGATCGCCGGAAGCGACGGGTGCAACGGCCCCTCGCCGGCCTCCTTCGCCCCGTACGGCCCCTCCGGATCGTTCGATTCGACGATCAGCGCCACGAATTCCGGACAGTCGACCGAGGTCGGGATTCTGTAGTCCAGCAGCGACGGCGCGTCGTGCAGCCCCCCTTCGGGGTCGCCCCGCTTCACGAGCTGTCGCTCCATCAGGGCCTCACCGAATCCCATGTAGGCCGAGCCCTCGATCTGCCCCTCCACGAGCATCGGGTTCAGCGCCTTTCCGCAGTCGTGAGCCGCCCAGATCGTCTTCACATCGACCACCCCCGTGTCCGGGTCCACTTCGACCTCCGCGACGTGCGCGGTGAAGGAGTAGGCCGGAGATGAGCCGATCGTGCCGCCCCGGTACTCACCGTGCACGTCCTTCGGCGTGTCGTAGTGCCCCACCGCGCCGAGCGTCCCGTTCGCGGTTTCGGCCAGCTGGAACGCTTCGGCGACCGGCATCCTCCGGCCGGTCGAGGTCGCTCCACCGGCCTCCAGCGCCCACCCGCCGGCGAGCCGCACAGCATCCGGCGCGATTCCCCACTCTGCGGCGACCGCGGCACGCACGGTGGCGCCCAGTGTCTCGCACGCCATCCGGGTAGCGTTGCCGACCATCAACGTCTCCCGGGACGAGTAGGCGCCGAGGTCGACCGGCACCAGATCCGTGTCCGCCGAGACCACGCGCACGTATCCGAGGGGCACTCCGAGCTCCTCGGCCGCGATCGCCGCCATCGTCGAATCCGAGCCCTGCCCGATCTCGCTCGCTCCATGGAACACCGTCACTCTGCCCGACCGTTCGATCTGGACCTGGGCCGCGGCCTGTGGCATCTGATTCGGATAGATCGGGTAGTTCGTTCCGCTGATGTAGCAGGAGCCGGCGACTCCGACTCCCTTGCCGTACGGCATCTTCCCGAACTTCTTCTTCCACTCGCTGGCCTGCTCCACGGCATCCAGGCACTGCAGGAAGCCGTTGGACTTGACCGTGAATTCGTTCACGGTCTTGCCGGTGCCCATGAAATTCCGGCGGCGAAGCTCAATCGGGTCGATGCCGATCCGCTCGGCGACCTTGTCCAGCGAGATCTCGAACGCGAAACGGGGCTGCACGGACCCGTGCCCGCGCTTCGGTCCGCACGCCGGCTTGTTCGTATAGACCCGGGTGGACTCGAACCGGTAGGACCCGATCCGGTAGGGGGCGGTGAGGAGCTGCCCGCTGTAGTACGTGGTAACGAGCCCGAACGAAGCGTACGCTCCGCCGTCCAGCAGGGACCTCGCATCGACCGCCCTGATCTCGCCGTCCCTGGACGTGCCGACCCGATACCACATGTCGATCGGGTGGCGACCCCTGTGCGAGTAGAACAGCTCCTCCCGAGTGTAGAGGATCTTCACCGGACGGCCGGTCCGCAGTGCCAGTAATGCGACGCAGAATTCGAGATCGAACGGTTCCGACTTTCCGCCGAACGCTCCCCCGACGGCAGGCTGGACGACCCTGATCCGGGCGACGTCGAGCTCCAGAACCCGGGCGATCTCCCTCTGCAGATAGTGCGGAACCTGGGTCGATGACCAGACGGTCAGGATGCCGTTCGCGTCGGACCGAGCGATCGCGCAATGCGGCTCGATCGGCGCGTGCGTGGTACCGTGGAAGTAGTACTCCCCCTCCACCACGACCTCCGCCTCGTCCATCGCCTCATCTACCGGCCCGAACTCCAGGAGGACATGCTTCGTGACATTCCCGTTCCGTCCCTCCTTCGTCGGCTCGTGGATCTGGACGGCCGATGACTCGAGGGCTTCCCGGGGCTCCAGGATCGCCGGGAGCACCTCGTACTCGACGTGGATCGCGTCCAGGGCTCGATTGGCAGTTTCCTCGTCCACCGCTGCCACTGCCGCCACTGCGTCACCGACATGGCGGACTCTGTCCAGCGCGAGCGCGTGCTCGTCGCGCGTCCATGGAATGATGCCGTACGGCGTGGGCATGTCTGCGCCGGTCAACACGGCACGGACCCCAGCGATCGCTTCGGCCGCCGACGTGTCAATGGCGATGATTCGAGCATGCGGGTGCGGGCTCCGGAGGATCTTTCCGTGCAACATCCCGGGCAATGCGAGATCGTCCGTGTACAGCTCGAGCCCGGTAGACTTCGCGTGCCCTTCGTAGCGCCGATTACGTCGTCCGAGGACCGTGTGCTCTCCGGCTTCGCAGGCGGCGATCGCCTCAGGGTCGTCCGCCGAGACCGCCTGAAGGGCATTCAGTTCATCGGGATGCATCCGACCGCCTTTCGGTGCGGATCGTGGCTGCCGCCAGCTCCACGGCTTCGAAGATCTTCGTGTAACCCGTGCAACGGCAGAGATTCCCCGATAGTGCTTCGGCGACCTCCTCGCGCGTCGGATCGTCGTTCCTCGACAGGAGATCCACGGCGCTGGCCAGCATGCCCGGTGTGCAGAATCCGCATTGCGCGGCCCCGGTCACATCGAATGCTTCCTGGAGCGGGTGGAGTCCATCGGCTCCGGCCAGACCCTCGACCGTCCATACGTCGCGTTGCTCGGCCTCCCACACCGGGAGAATGCAGGACAGAACGGCGTCGCCATCCAGTAGTACCGTGCAGGCGCCGCAGTCCCCCTTATCGCAACCCTGCTTGGATCCGGTCAGACCGAGCCCGTAGCGAAGCGTCTCCAGAAGCGTGAAATGAACTGGCACTGCCACTTCGTGGAGTTCACCATTCACCTTCAGGGTCGCGATCCGCTTCATTCGATACCTCCGCCGCGCACCGCCAGCCCCGCATGCGGGTCGCCGGGAGCGGATCTCCAGGCGGTCCGGTGCGGTATGGCGTCATTGAGGTTAGACTCGGGCTCATTCATGGGTCAAGCACGACGGGAGACCATGCGGCATCATATGACATATCGGGCACGTGTCGTCATTCGGCGAGTTGCGAAGGCAGGCATCTGTGCCGTGGTGATCCTGCTGCCTCGCTCGGCAGACGCGCAGCAGTCCGGGTCTGAGGCGGCGAATCAGGCGGTACCGATAGACCGCTGGCTGGTATCATCAGCGTTCCCGACCGACGGTGGTACGGGTGATTCACCGCTCACCGGTCCGGGAGAGGAAGGCGTGCTGCCGGACCGCGGTCGAGAGCAGGCCGGCTCCGGATGGCAGATCGTCAGGCGGGATGGCAGAAGTGATGTCCGGCTGGATTCTCTGTTTCCGGATCGTGATTCGCCGGTATTCGTCTATGCGCATTCCTACGTTCGTCTACCGGCGGACCAGACGATGCTCCTGTCGTGGAGCGGTCTCGGCGATACCGGTGTCCGCGCATGGGTCAACGGTCGGTCGCTCAAGGACCAGGGCGGTGAGCCGATCGTGGCGCACGGCGATGTGACGGTCCCGGTGCGCCTTGGAGGGGGCTGGAGCACGCTGCTGTTTCAGTCCGCCGAGGCGGGTGGCGAATTCGGATTCTCGGCCGCGCTGACCGCATCTGACGGAGACACTCCGATCCGAGTCCAGGCTTCCCGCCCCCCCGGAGACATCCGCACGGGACCCGCACCATGGGTCCTGGTGCACCCGACGCTTCGGCCCACGGGCAGCGTCGCATGGAGCAAGGACGAGCTGTCCGGCGAGCTGATGCTCGAAGTAACGGCCTGGAGTCGTACTCCGATCGACACTGTCGAAGTACGACTACGGGCCAACGGCGCGGATGCCAGGGGCGGCGCCCGGTGGCTGACTCCTGGTACACCGGCTGCAGTAAGTCTGTGGTTGCCGTTCGAGCAGCTCGAACGCGCGCGGCGCTCGACGGACGACGTCGAGGTTGAACTGAAGTGGTTCGATGAAGAGGTGAAACA
>JAENXO010000073.1 GCA_016649455.1 Gemmatimonadota bacterium
CCGCCACCGCCGCCTCCGCCACCACCGCGCTCGAGGATGCGGACGTCGATGTACGTGAGGTTGCCGCCGATCAGCTCTCCGGTTTCACCGTCGAAGTCGGCCGGTATGAGCACTCCAGTCGCGCCGCCGCCGGGCTCTTCACCCTCCTCGGCCGCCGCCGTCACTACTTCCTCTTCAAGCGGGACAATGATCTGCGTGACACCATCCGTGAAGAACGTGTTCTGGACGGCGTTGCCGCACACCTGGTCGAAGCTGAAGGTGATGCGGTAGTCGCCTGCCCCTTCGTTTAGAGTGCGGACGTTCCATGTGTAGCCGTAGATGATCCGACCCTTGACGTTGATCTCGGCCGAGTAGTAGCCGGGACCGTCGCCGCCCTCGTGGACGGGGTTGTTGAAGATCGGTGGGCTGATCAGGTCGTCTTCATATCCTTCGGGTTCCGTCCAGCCGAGTGTCGGCTCCCAGACGAGGTTCGCCAACTCCGCGTCATCGCGCTCAACCAGGAGTTTCTGGATCGTGAGCCGCGCGCAGTAGGAGTAGACGGTGGCTCGCGTGCCCGGACCCGTGACCGCGACGGGCGGGTCGGTTGGCGTGGCGGCGAGCCCGTGCACCTCGTCGATGCCCCAGCCCGACGTGTGCCGCATCTCGTACTCGGTCATCGGCTCCATGAGATCCTGGAACAGCACGACTTCCGTGCGAACCTGGGACCTCGTGTACCAGTCGCCCGATTCCAGGTTGTCCCCCCAGTCGATCCAGTGGACGTCGAGCGGAGCCGCACTGACATCGGCCGAGCCCGCCTGCCAGACGCTTTTCTGGTCTTTCTGCAGGTAGGCGCGCACCAGGTCCATGGGGTTGTCGGCCGTGGGCTCGCCCGCGACTCTGCTCAGGTCCACCACTCCGGGTGTGGCGTCATCACACAACGGAAGCCCGTCGGGATTCAGATCCAGGTTCGCTTCGTCCGGGTCCGGGGAGCAGCTGGCGGGCGTGACGTCGGGATCGACCCCGTTCGTCCCCCACTGGTACCACCAGACTCCGTTGAGGACAGGCTCTGCTCCCGGGGTTCCGGGCACCACCTTGGTAATCCCTTCTGCCCACAGAACCGGGAACGAGAGGTTGTTGCCGGCGGTCTCACCGCCAGGCTTCCCTCCCTTGAAAACCGGTCCCTGCATCTCGCCACCGGGGTCCATCAGCGCTCCGTCGTCGCACGCCACGGACAACATCGTGAGAACGGCGAGCGAGCAGGCCAGGATCTTGTGTAGCGGCATCATAAGCCCCTCCGCGCTACGCGAGCCTCAGACGAGGCCCTCTGATTCAACATCGGCGGAAGCCGCCGGCCCTTTTGCTCTCATCTCCATCTATGTGACGGTGTGCCTGACTGTCCGGAGCACTCCGGCACTGAAAGCATTGGGCCGCGTGGGAGGTGCGCCCGGTACGCGCACACCCTGATGCCTGGGAGGTCATTCATGGCAAGCAGTGAACCGCAATCCGGACGGCGACCGAGAAGCTGCGAGCGAATGATTCCGCAACAACTTACGGCGGCCACCGGGAGATGTGGCCTGGCCTTCCGATGTCGCGGTCTGGTAGCGGCGGCGAATTCGGATGTCGCGGTCTGGCCGAAAAGGTCACCTTCCGATGACGCGCTCAGCGGCCGTCTGGAGGTTCAGAACATTTGCCGGCCGGGTGAGAAACCGGCATATTGTTTGCTAGTCGGCCCTACGGTTCGTGCCCCCCTCTCGATGTCCCGCAACGGGACGCCCGTCTCATGTAGCCATTTGCAGCCGGGCGCCGCCGATGCTACGCGCAAAGGCGCGGGGGGAGTGACGTATGATCAGGGCCGCCCTCGTAGTCCTGTTTCTGATTCTTCCGGAGTTTGCGGGAGATTGTCTCGCCGCAACCGACCCGCACGTTCCCCCATCCACCAGGGTCGACTGCACCAGGTCCAGGCACGACAAGTGTGGAAAGGACCGGAAGCCGGACTCACCCGGTCACGAGGCCGAAAGCCGCTGCCGGTGCTGCGGGTTGCTGGGACAGTCGGCGGCGATTACTGAAATCCTCGAGGTGTGCGACCGGGTCGCGCCCACCGACGCCACGCTGCTGATCACGGGAGAGACCGGGACCGGAAAGGACTTGCTGGCCCGCTGCATTCACGTCCACTCGAGGCGGGCTTCGCGCCGTCTGACACCCGTGGCATGCGCCGCGCTTCCAGAGTCCCTGCTCGAATCCGAGCTGTTCGGGCATACGCGCGGCAGCTTCACAGGGGCGGTGGCGGACCAGGCCGGCCTGATCGAACGGGCTCGGGGCGGCACGCTCCTGTTGGACGAAGTCGACGCCCTCACTCCCGCGATGCAGGCCAAGCTCCTCCGCGTCGTTGAGGAACACAGAATCCAGAAGGTCGGCGGGAGACACGACATCGATGTGGACTTCCGACTCATCGCGGCGACCAATGCCGACCTGGAAACCCTCGTCGAACAGGGGACGTTCCGCTCTGATCTGTTCTATCGGCTGGACGTGATTCACATCGTGATCCCGCCGCTGCGAGACCGCGTGGAAGACATTCCCCACCTGGCCTGGTATTTCCGGGACTCGTTCGCGCGGGAAGCCGCGTTTCCGGTGGTTCCGTTTGCCGACTCGAGCCTGGACTGGCTGATGTCCTGTGAGTGGCCGGGCAACATCCGTCAACTCAAGCACGCGGTCGAGCGAGCCATCGTTCTGTCGCATGGTGAAGACGAAATCGAGCCGCTGCATCTCGGGTATGGGGCGAAGCTGAGCGGGAACGGAGTCGACGGATCTCTGTCTCGCCCGCTGGCCGCGGGCTGGGGTCTGAAGCAACTCGAGCAGGAGTATATCCGCACGGTCGTGAAGCACACCGACGGTCACAGAGGCAAGGCGGCTCAATTCCTGGGAATCGACCGACGGACCCTGTACCGGAAGCTGGAAGAGCTGGACTCGGATTGACCCGGCCCCCTGACCGGCCCTGACGGGATGTGACCTCCCGCCCCCTTGTGTCGTCTAAAGACTGCAAGGCGGGCAAGCCTGGGGAAAATCATGCTGGTCAGTCGGGTCATCGCCACCCTTGTATCTCCCAAAACACGAACGTCTGGAGGAGACTGGATCGCGGAATTCCCCGTGAGGCCCTGACCCGGACCGTCCCGGGTGCGGCCGGATGACGCGTCGGAGAGCGGCCCCTCCGTCCCCATGCGCTAGTTCGGTTCGCCCCCGGGGCGGATTTCTGGAGCTACGCCGACACGTGCCCCCGGCTCAGGTCGCCGACGCGAATTTGAGTCCCAGGATCCCAACGATGATCAGTCCGACGAAGAAGAACCGCGCGAGATTCGTAGGTTCACTGAAGATGAAGATTCCGAGGAAGAACGTCCCGACCGCTCCGATTCCGGTCCACACCGCGTAGGCCGTTCCAATCGGAATCGTCCGCTGGGCCATCATGAGCAGGATCCCGCTCAACGCCATGCAGACCATGGCGAATACGATCCAGCTCCAGCGCAGCCCGGTCTCCGCCATTCCCAGCTTGAGGCCGACCGGCCAGCCCCACTCGAAGACTCCCGCGATGATCAGGTAGATCCAGGGCATGGATGAATGTATCCGGGAAGTAGTGCAGGGGAGAAGCCCGTCGAGCAGGCCTCTCCCCCTGATTGAAGCTATTCCAGGCGTTCGAACGTCACTGTCCAGGTGTTGCCGTTCTCGTCGTTCTTGTACTCCCGGGTCAGTTTTCCGTCCTTCATCCAGTACTCGTTGGACCAGGTGTTGTCAGCGGACATTTGATTCGGGTTTCTGGACACCAGAGTAGTGCCCGAGACTGTGGATCCGGATACCGAATATGTCCCGGCCGACCCGTGGAATCGCCTGAAGGCCTCCAGGAGCTGCTCATCCGTCGGATCCTCCGGCAGGTCGGCCCTGGGTCCATCTCCGCTGATTCGCGCTATCGACCAGTAGCCGTCCGTGAAGATAGTGATACTGGGATTGGAAAGCTCCGAAGCCCAGCTGGTGTCGGACGACGCAAACGCGACGTGAACTGCCTTCCACACGCCGTTGATCGCGGAAACGCCGACTTCAGGCGGCGGCGGAGCCGGACGGAACGCGAGTACGGCCGTGGCGAGGACGAGCACGGCGGACGGGATGACGAGCTTTCGCATACTGCCTCCAGCAATGAGGGGGGGGAGATCCTTCCGCTCCACGAAGGTCAAGACCTGTTGAGAAGTCAAGGAATTACCGACGGGCCGAGCCGCCGGGGATGCCGTAGGTTCGGCGTTGCCGACCCGACTCGTGACCTGGTACAGGTCCTGGCCCCAACGCGGCTCCCCGGAGACTGCTGCGGAAATGAAATCAGGAGACGAGATGCAGATGATCTGGCGTGCCACGGCAATCGGAAGCCTGTCGGTGATCTTCGCTGCCGGGGCGCTTGCAGCTCAAGCCGTCACCCTGGCGATCCCCTCCGAGATCCTGGGCACGGAACGAGCCGTCTACGTCAGACTGCCTTTGGGCTACGAAATGAGGACCGACTCTTATCCGGTGCTCTACTTCACGGACGGAGAGGCCATCGACCGCATCGCCGTTCCCATTGTCGATTCCCTGTCGCGCGCCGGAACGGTACCCGAAATGATCATCGTCGGCATCCCACACCCGGATCGCCAATCAGACCTCACGCCTACCGCGCTGCAAAGCAGACCGGGCAGCGGAGGAGGAGAAGACCTCTTCCGTTTCATTGCGGAGGAACTGATACCGTACATGGATGCCAACTACCGGACGAGACCGACTCGCGTCCTGTTTGGACATTCCCTGGGGGGGTTGTTCTCGGCCTACGCAATGGTACGCGACCCGGGACTGTTCGCGGGCTACATCGCGTCGAGTCCGGTGATTTCCTGGGACGACTGGTACGTCCGCGAGCTCGCGGATGCCCGGTTCACGGCCTGGGGGGACCGGAACACATTCCTCGCTCTGAGCATCGGCTCAGAGGAGGAGCCACGCCTTCTGGACGCGGGGAAGGAGTTCGCCGCGTGGCTGGAGCAGAATGCGCCCGACAGTCTTCGCTGGAGCTTCCGCGTGTACGGTGGCCAGGATCACATGTCGGTATGGCCGCACAGTCTCCGCGACGGGCTGGTAGGGTTCTTCTCTCAGCCTGACGGAGGACCAGCAGGCGCGGCAGAGCCGCTGCAGACACTCAGCCCGGCAGACAGACCTTGAGGCCGGGAACGTCGTCGAAGTCACCGAGGTTCAGCTTCCAAGGCTCCGCTTCCCATAACAGGGCGCAGGCCGCGATCGCCAGCTCCGGCTCTCTTCCACGCGCTCGCGGGAGCGTCGAGTAGAGTCTTGCGGCCACCTCGGCCGCTTCGGGTCCGAAGGGCACGGCCCGACTCGCCGGAAACAGGCGTTCCTGTGCCTCGAGCTCCTCCGGGGCGCCGTTCAGCTCGGCCTGATCGTCGCGACTTCCGCCATGCCCATCGCCTCCAGCACTTCGGCGTAGAACGGCTCGGCTGCGTCGTTCATCGGGCCTACGACACCGAAGTCGAAGCCGACGACGCTGCGGAACGGTCTCGTCCCGGGCGCCAGGTTCGCGAGCTCGATGAACTTGTCCACCACCAGCTCCGGATCCGTGTTGACTTCGGGGCTGGCGAACATCTCCTCGAACGCCGCGCCCATGCCTTCGAACGCCTGGTGCAGCGCGGCCGGATATGCGGCGCCGCGACCGTCCGAGTCCGCCGGCGCCGGAGCCTGCGGGAACAGTTCCGTGGTGAACGGTCCGGGCTCTACCACGACCACGTCCACGCCCGACGACGCGAGCTCGGTGCGGATCCCGGCCGAGTATCCCTCGACGGCCCATTTGCTCGCGTTGTAGACAGCGAAGAACGGTGCGCCGAACCGGCCGGCGACAGAGCTCAAGTTGATAAACAGCCCATCTCCCCTGGCGCGCATCGCCGGGAGGAAGGCGCGTGTCACCCGGTGCACCCCGAGGACATTCACGTCCATCTGCCGGCTCACCTCGTCGGAGGTATACGCCTCCGCCAGGCCCACGTACATCTGGCCGGCGTTGTTCACCACTACATCTGGCGCACCGGACTCGGCCAGCACAGTTGCGGCGGCGGCGTTCACCGACGCGTCGGACGTCACGTCCATCTCGAGCACCCGCAGGTCGATCCCCTCGGCTTTCGCGATTGCCAGAATTGATCCCGCGTTGTCGCGGTTCTTGCCGTCCACGCCCCGCATGGTCGCGTAGACCCGGTCACCCTGGCGGGCATGACGAAGGGCGGCGAGACGGCCGAAGCCGGTGCTGCATCCTGTAATGACGACGGTCCTGGGCACTGGTCCTCCTTGCTGGTCACTGGAGTCAATTCGAGCCCCATTATAGACAGGCAGCGGATTAATGGTAGAGGGCGCAGGAAATCGGATCGACCCGGGGGGAACGTATCAATTGAAACGTTTCCGCGGAAACGTCTGTCTGCCCTGCGGACAGTTCCGGCGGAACGGCGCTTGGGGGCGAGCTACCTGTCACCGAGCACCGGCAGGTAGGCACGCCACGGCCCGGTATCGACACCGAACTGCTTCGCCATGACGCGGGCGACCTGGGCGATGTGGCCCAGGTCATGAACCGCCCAGGTGGCCAGCAGCTGACCAGCCGTCACCCGACCCAGCTCCGGGTGCGTACCTGTGGCGTCGAGGTCGATCCCGGTTTCCAGCAGGGCTCGGAGGATTTCGAGATTCGCGTATCGCAGGGCCTCGAATTCGTCCAGCAGTTCATCCGGCGTCTTGCTGCCGCTTGCCTCGAATTGCGCGAACCTGTCGAACGGCTCGAACGGGCGCGAATCGCTCTCCGCGAGGATTATCCGCAGGCGCGGAATCCAGTCCGTTCGCTCGCCGTGAATCAGGTGCCCGACGACGTCGAACGGGCTCCACGACTCGCCGCCCTCCGTGCCCCGGAGCAGATCGTCCGGGATGCCGCTGAGCGTGGCCCGCAGGACTCCCGGAGTCCGCTCGAGGACGGCGATGATGCTAGAAATGTGGGCTTCCACGAGTCCCTCCCATGCCGGGTCTGGTGCGTTCATGCGACTAATCTACACCGGGCGAGGCAGTTAGTTGAGGGGTTGGGTCGGCCTCGCGGGCGGGAGGATTGTGTGTCTTGTTCAGCACGCTACGGGATGATTCCCACTTTCCCACTTCATCCGCAGGACGTCGGATGAGTATTTCATTCGAGGGACTCGGATTCGCCTCTATGTCGGACCAGCGCCGCACGAGTAGTTTGGCTCGGAGCAGGTTGATTCGGGCAGAATCTAGGACCGCTCCCACGCAGAGGAACGCCATGAGAAGGCACGTCGTCACCCGCACGATTCTCAGACTCGCAGCCAATCTCGCGCTCTGTCTGACGCTCGCGGCAGCTGTCCCCGCTTTGGCGCGCGCCCAGGCCTCCGCCCCGGGCGAAGCCACTCTGCTCCGGCCCGACCGCGTGTTCGACGCCGAGGACGGGCGGACCCACGACGGCTGGGTAGTACTCGTCAAAGGAAATCGGATCGCCTCCGTCGGTCCGGCCGACAACGTCCAGGCCCCCGCGGGTGCCAATGTCATCGACCTGCCCGGCACCACGCTGTTGCCGGGACTGATCGAGGCGCACGCGCACCTGTTCCTCCACCCGTACTCCGAGACGCTGTGGGACGACCAGGTGCTGCGGGAGGCCCGCTCCTACCGGACGGTTCGGGCGGCGGTCCACGCCGAGCAGACCCTGATGTCAGGTTTCACCACGCTGCGTGACCTGGGAACCGAGGGAGCCGGCTGGGCCGATCTCGGAATCCGCGACGCGATCGACGACGGTCTGATTCCCGGGCCGCGCGTGCTCGCGGCCACCCTCGCCCTCGCCGCCACCGCCTCATATGCCCCGGGACCGAATGGATGGGACCCGGACCTCGTCCTGCCGCAGGGGGCACAGCCGGTCACCGGCGAGGACGAAATCCGCCGCGCTGTGCGCGAGCAGGCGGGCCACGGAGCGGATGTGATCAAGGTGTACGCCGATTTCGGCCGCCGGGGAGGCGTCGCGCCGACCTTCACGCTCGCCGAGCTCGAGGCACTGGTCGACGAAGCTCACGCGGCCGGTCTCCCGGTTGCCGCTCACGCCAGCTCACCCGAAGGGATGCGCCGGGCGGTGCTGGCCGGCGTGCAGACGATCGAGCACGGGTCGAGCGGCACGCCCGAGGTGTTCCGGCTGATGGCCGACCACGGCGTCGTACTCTATCCGACGCTCGCCGCCGCGGCCGCTTACGACGAGTACTTCAGCGGACTTCCCGGCGGCTGGGAGCTCGACGCGGTCGACAGCGAACTCAGCCCCAGGATCAGGGGGACGCTGGAGGCCGTCCGCGCGGCACTCGAGGCCGGCGTGACGATCGGGCTCGGCAGCGATGTCGGCGTATTTCCGCACGGCGAAAGCTGGCGCGAGCTGGAATGGATGGTTCGCGGCGGCGTGTCGCCGGCCGAGGCCCTGCAGGGCGCGACGATCGTCAACGCGCGGGCCCTCGACCTGGCCGATCTCGGCGTGATCACCGAGGGTGCACTCGCGGACCTCGTCGCGGTGCGGGGGGACCCGACGCAGGATATTCGGGCCGTTCGGGAGGTGGTGTTGGTGATGAAGGACGGGGTGGTGGCGCGAGGGCCCTAATTCCCCACCCCCTCCGCATACCCCTCGAGCCTGACCGTCCACGCCCAGCGTCCAGGGATCGCCGATGTCGGCACGGCGCCCAGGTCTACGCGAACCATTCCGTCCACGAACCGCCACGGTAGCTCGCCCTCATGCCCGAGGAGCGAGACGCGCGTCCCAGGTCGTGGCTCGGCGATCGGGAGATCGAGCTCGCCATCCGGCCACTCGAAGGTGATCGCGTACAGGTGCCCGTCCTTCTGCGTGTAGGCGAGGTACTGCTGTAGCGAGCGGTACGTGGCCGCGAGACCATCTCCCTTCTCGAGGTCGGCCGACGAGAACAGGTTGGACTGCGGGATGACCCCGGTCTCGACTCCGGGACCGGACCACTCGAGCCGCACGTTGGCAGTGACCTTCTCCTCGCGGTATTCGACCCGGACCGGGACCCTGGTCCCGGCAACCAGGCGGACCGTCGGGCTGGCGGGACCCGCACCCG
>JAENXO010000494.1 GCA_016649455.1 Gemmatimonadota bacterium
ATGGGCGCACGGCGAAACTGAACGCAGCCCGATCTGGCTTCCGGCGGGGCCGACCGCGTACTGTTCCAGCCGGTCCCGCGGCATGAGCCGCCCGAGACGGAACGGGGAGCCCCGAAGTGCCAGATGAGCCGAACAGGCCGACTGAGCCGACTGAGCAGTCGCTCGACACGACCGGCGTAAGCGTCATCGTCATCACGCGTGACGAGGAGCACGTCATCGCCGACTGCCTCGAATCCGTCCGCTGGGCGGACGAGATCGTCGTGCTGGACTGCGGCAGCACCGACCGGACCGTGGAAATCTGCCGCTCCTTCACCGACAGCGTGTACGAGACCGACTGGCCGGGGTTCGGGATCCAGAAGAACCGCGCCCTGTCGCACGCCACGCGCGACTGGGTGCTGAGTCTCGACGCCGACGAGTGGGTGTCATCTGCCCTGGCCGCGGAAATTCAGAGTCGCCTGCCGGATACCGGGGCGAACGGCCTGGTCATTCCCTTCCAGTCCAGCTACCTGGGTCGCTTCATGCGTCACGGAGACTGGCGCAACGAACGCCACCTGCGCCTGTTCCGGCGGACGTCCGGTCGATTCAGCGACGACCCGGTGCACGAGCGGTTGACCGTGGATGGCGAAATCGGCAGGCTCGAGAACCCGATCCTGCACTACTCCTTCGCGACCGTGGAGGAGGTGCAGGACAAGGTGAACCGCTACTCCACCGCGGGCGCCGAGCGGAGGTTCGCCAGCGGGAAGCGCTCTTCCCTGCTCAAGGCGCTGTCCCACACGAGCTGGACGTTTGTCAGCGGATACTTGCTGAAGGCCGGTTTCCTCGACGGCCGGGAGGGGTTCCTCCTCGCCGTGTCCAACGCCGAGGGCAGTTTCTACACCTACCTGAAGCTGCTCTACCTGTGCGAGGACGAGGCCCGGGAATCCCGGGGCGATGGTGACGCCAGCCGATGACCCGGGATCCTCGCATCGCCGTCGTCATTGCCACCTGCAACTGGCCCACGGCCCTCGACCGGGTGCTGGCGGCGCTTGCCGATCAGACATATCGCTCCTTCGAGGTGATCGCCGCGGATGACGGCTCTGGCCCGGACACCGCCGACCTGGTCGGCCGGTGGAGCGAGAAGGCACCGTACACCCTGAAGCATGTGTGGCAGGAGGACGAGGGATTCCGGGCCGCCGCGATCCGAAATCGCGCCGTGGCCGCCACCGATGCCGAGTACATCCTGTTCCTCGACGGCGACTGTGTCGTGCGACCGGACTTTCTCGCGCGACACGCCGCGCTGGCTGACGACGGCCACTTCGTGGCAGGCAACCGGGTGCTGCTCAGCCAGGACTTCAGTGAGCGGATCCTCGCACAGGGACTCGAGGTGTGGGCGTGGTCCAACCGACGCTGGATCTCCGAGCGCCGGGCGGGCGGACTCCGCCGCTGGACGCCGCTGCTGCGCCTGCCGCCGGGAGCGTGGCGCGACCGCGCGCCGCGAGCCTGGGAGGGTGCGAAGACATGCAACCTCGGGATCTGGCGGGACGACTTCCTGGCCGTCAACGGGCTGGACGAGAGCTACACTGGGTGGGGCTACGAGGACTCCGACCTGGTCATCCGTCTGATCCGCCACGGCGTCCTCCGCCGGGACGGGCGCCTCGGGACGACCGTGCTGCATCTGTGGCATCATGAGGTCGAGCGAGACGGCACCGAGCAGAACCTGGCCCGTCTCGCGGCGATCCAGGACAATCCCGCGGTCCGGGCGGAAGTAGGCGTCGACCGGTATCTGTGAGGGGGGTGGTGGGCGGTTCAGTCCAGAAGCGCCCCGCTCACACCCTACGCAGCGCGCAGCAGCAGTGCAGCGCTGCGGCCGCCGAAACTTTCCGACAGCAGGAGCACGCCGGGATTCGCGAGTCGCTCGACGCTCGTCACCACCCGGCAATCCGGCAGTTTCGGGTCCACGACACGTGTACCGAGCGTCGCGGGTACGATCTGCCGCCCGAAGGCCAGCACCGCCGCCACCGCCTCCACGGCGCCGCTCGCTCCAAGGCAGTGTCCGATCAGGGGCTTCAGACCCGACATCGGTATGCGGCCCAACGCGGGACCAAGTGCAGCAGCCAACCCGCGGCATTCGCTCGCATCTCCCTGCCGTGTTCCCGTCGCGTGCGCCTTGATCCACCCGATGACGGAAGCATCCCACGTACCCAGCGCCTGGCGCACGGCTGCTGTCACGGCGGCGCCCGCCGGATCCGGCGCAGTCATCGAGTGGGTCTCGCAGCCAGTTCCGTAGCCGGCGAGAACGGCCAGCGGGGTCC
>JAENXO010000176.1 GCA_016649455.1 Gemmatimonadota bacterium
CGAGCGCTGAAAGGCCGGTTGCACATCCTCGACGTGATGGGGCAGACGCTGGACGCTCCGCGTACGGAGATGTCCCGGTACGCTCCGCGGATCATCACGGTCCAGATCAACTCCGAGAAGATCGGCGAGGTCATCGGACCGAAGGGCAAGACGATCCGGATGATCCAGGAGGAGACCGGCGCCCAGATCAACATCGAAGACAGTGGCGTGGTGACGATTTCGTCCGTGTCCGGCGAAGGTGGAGAAAGGGCCCGTGAGATGATCGAGGGGATCGCGGCGGACCCGGAGATCGGCCGCATTTACGAGGGCGTGGTGAAGAACACCACCACCTTCGGGGCTTTCGTCGAGATCCTCCCGGGCGTGGAAGGTCTGTGTCACATCTCCGAGCTCGAAGATGGTCGGACGGAGCGCACGGAGGACGTCGTGAATTCCGGTGACGTGATCCAGGTCAAGCTGCTTGCCGTGGACGAGCGTGGCCGAATGAAGCTCTCCCGCCGGGCGGCGATGACTCAGCCGTGAGTCCGGGTGTGAGGACGCAGGTCTCCCGGGTAGCGCTAATCCTACCCGGGAGGAATAGCTGATGGAGCGGCCGGTGCATGACGGGATCGATCCCGTTCGCCCGGCCGCTCGCGCATCCGCGCTACGGTCGATCGAAACCGGAGCCTGCACGGCCGAGCTTGATGTCGGCGTGTTCGAAACCGTCCTGCCCTCCGGAACTCGCATTCTATCCGAACGGATAGACTCGGTACGCTCCGTGGCGACGGGATTCTGGTTCCGGTCGGGATCCGCGCACGAGCCACCGGAGCTCGGAGGAATCTCCCACCTTCTCGAGCACATGGTGTTCAAGGGTACCGAGCGGAGGTCGGCCCTCGAACTCGCGCTGGAAATCGAGGGACTGGGTGGCTCGCTGGACGCCTATACGGCGCACGAACACACTTCGTTCATGGCTCGGGTCCCCGATACCGCGCTCGACACGGCGCTCGACGTTCTGGCGGACCTGTCGTTCGAGCCGAGGCTGCTGGCCGAAGACCTGGCGCTGGAGCGTCAAGTCGTCCTCGAAGAGATTGCCCGGGCTGAAGAGACGCCCGATGACCTCGTATTCGAGTTGCACGGCGAATTTCTGTTCGGGGGACACCCGTACGGATCTTCGATCCTGGGTCGGCGCGAAACCGTGAACTCGATCGACACGGCCGACCTCTCCCGGCTGCATTCGTCTTCATACCGACCGGCGGCGCTCGTCGTTGCCGCTGCCGGCCGGGTGGAGCACGAGGAGCTCGTCGAACTCGTCGAGCGACACCTCCCGGACGATCCCGGATCGGGACCGCGAGACGTGGCTCGCCCGGACTCGTTCGGCAGAGGATTCCGGGAGGTGGCCAGGCCGGGAGGTAGCCAGGTCCACATCGTGGCGGGCGCGCCGGGGATCGCATGGGGAAACTCGCTGCGTGACGCGTCGATCGTCGTGGGCACGGCGCTCGGCGGCGGGATGACCTCACGCCTGTTCCAGAGAATCAGAGAGGAACTCGGTCTGGCGTACGCCGTGTTCTCATGGCAGTCGTATTACCGGACCGGAGGAGCTCTCGGAGCGTATCTGGGGACGCGGCCGGAGAGCGCCGACCGTGCCCGGGAGGCGCTGCTGTCAGAGCTGCAGGTCCTGGCCGACGAGGGCCTGTCGAAGGAGGAGGACGAGGAAATCCGGACCCAGATCAAGGGTCAGCTCCTGCTGTCTCTGGAGTCGCCATCATCCCGGATGCACCGGCTCGCCGGCACAGTGCTGCACGACGAGCCCTACCGCTCCCTGGATGAGATTGCGGCCCGGATCGACGGAGTAACTCCGGGCGCTGTGGAAGAGGCCTGTTCCATGCTTCACCCGGATGGTCTGGCGGTGCTGGAACTTGCACCTGCATAATGCCCTTGCGACCGGTCGAGGGGTCACCAGCCGTCCGGGAATACACGTGAATCCAAAGGAGAATCTCCCATGATCGTCGGGGTTCCGAAGGAGATAAAGGCGAACGAGAATCGGATCGCACTCGTTCCAGCCGGCGCCGAGGCGCTGGTCAGTGCAGGCCACGAAGTCATCATCGAGCAGAGCGGCGGAGAGGGAAGCGGTTTTACGGATTCCGACTATGCGGCCGTCGGGGCGACGATCGAGCCGGATGTCGATGCCCTGTGGCAGCGGGCCGAGATGATCATGAAGGTCAAGGAGCCGATCGCCGTCGAGTATCCACGCATGCGGCCCGGCCAGGTCCTGTTCACCTACTTCCACTTCGCGGCAGATGAGACGCTCACGCGGGCGACCCTCGAACGGGAAGTGGTCGCGATCGCATACGAGACAGTCCAGCTTCCCGGCGGAGAACTGCCGCTCCTGACTCCGATGTCGGAAGTCGCGGGCCGGATGGCGGTGCAGGAAGGCGCCAAGTACCTGGAAAGGACGCACGGCGGGCTCGGTCTGCTGCTGGGTGGCGTGCCGGGTGTCCTGCCGGCGGAAGTCGTGATCCTGGGTGGTGGCGTGGTCGGAACGAACGCGGCAAAGATCGCCGCCGGATTCGGGGCACATGTGACGATCCTGGATCTGGATCTCGATCGGCTGCGCTACCTGGCCGACGTGATGCCGGCCAACGTCGACACGTACTACTCGAATCGGATCAACATCCTGGAGCAGATCGCCCGGGCCGACATCCTGGTGGGAGCAGTATTGCTGCCGGGCGCGAAGGCGCCGAGCCTGGTCAAGCGGGAGGATCTGAAGTTGATGAAGCACGGTTCGGTGATCGTGGACGTCGCCGTTGACCAGGGCGGGTGCATCGAGACGGTGAAGCCGACGACGCATGCGGATCCGATTTACGTCGTCGATGGAGTGATTCACTATTGCGTGGCCAATATGCCCGGCGCGGTGCCGAGGACGTCCACGCTGGCGCTCACGAATGCGACGTTCCCGTACGCTCTCAGGCTCGCCAACAAGGGCTGGAGGCAGGCGTGCAAGGAAGATCCGGCGCTCGCGCTCGGCGTCAACGCCGTTGGCGGAAAGCTGACGTATGCCGCCGTGGCCGAGGCATTCGGTTTCGAGAGCGTACCGCTCTCAGACGTGATCTGAGACCTGGAATGGCGGGGCCGACGGTCCCGCCTTTCCTCTCTTTCTGACGGACTCTAGATTCCCGGTCCTTCTGGCGCGGAGCTTGCCCAGAACGGGATGAGACAGCGACTCGACGTGCGGGGGCGTCGAGACGTGCAGCTCGGTCGCGTTCGCCTCCCCGGCACCAGAACACGGACCGCCGCATGTGGAAACGGTTTCTTAAAGGCAACTTCCTGCCCCTTAACGACGTCGGCGTCGACCTGGGCACAGCGAATACCCTCGTCTACGTCCAGGGCGAAGGGATCGTTCTCAACGAACCTTCAGTTGTCGCAGTCAACAAGGGAACCGGGCAGATCGAGGGAATCGGCCTCGAGGCCAAGCGAATGCTCGGTCGGACGCCGCACGGCGTCGAGGCTGTTCGACCGCTGAAGGATGGCGTGATTGCCGACGTCGACGTGACGGAGATCATGCTGCGGTATTTTCTCAAGTCCGTGACTGCCAACCGGTTCTTCAAGGTCAGGCCCCGGGTCGTGGTCGGTGTTCCTTCCGGGATCACGGAACTCGAGCGGCGGGCGGTCCGGTCCAGTGCGCACGCTGCCGGAGCCAAGGAAGTCTATATGGTCTCCGAGCCGATGGCTGCGGCGATCGGAGTCGGGCTTCCGGTGGAGACACCGACCGGAAACATGGTCATCGACGTAGGTGGCGGGACTACGGAGATCGCGGTGATCGCGCTCTCCGGACTCGTCGCGGAGACCTCGATCCGGGTCGGAGGCGACGAGCTCGATGAGGCGATCGTCTCGTTCCTGCGCAAGAACTACAACCTGCTCATCGGCGAGCCGACGGCCGAGGCGATCAAAATCCAGATCGGATCGGCATACCCGGCGGAAGAAGAGCGGGAGATGAGTGTGAAGGGACGCGATCTCGTGTCCGGCATTCCGAAAACAGTCCGCGTGAACTCCGCGGAAATTCGGGAGTGTATGCTCGAACCGATTCAGCAGATTGTCGGCGCTGTGCGGCGCGCGCTCGAGATCACGCCACCGGAACTGGCAGCCGACATCGTTGACCGGGGGATCGTGATGACCGGCGGCGGCTCGTTGATTCGAGGACTCGACTCGCTTCTGGCGGAGGAGACCGGACTTCCGATTCATGTCGATGAAGAACCGCTGACCTGCGTGGTCCGAGGGTGCGGGCGCATTCTCGACGACCTCGCGCGTTTCCGGACCGTGCTTGAGACCTGACGGGGAGGGGTGCGCTATCTCACGGTCGGTCGTCCGGAAAGCCAGCGCCGCGACCTGGTGCTGGCCGCCGCACTCGCCTTCTTCTCCCTGTTTCTCGCCGGACTGAGCCTGGACTCGAGACTCTCCATCACCGAAGTACTGCGTTCGTCGATCCTGGCCCCGTTTCTCGGAGCCCAGAGCATGTTTGCTCGCGGCGCGGATCTCTCTGAACAGGTAACGACGCTCACGATCGAGCGGGAGGCCCTGGCGGCCAGGGTGCTCGAGGCCGCCGACCTGGAGCTGGAAAACCAGCAGTTGAGAGCCATCACGGGGCTGCCAGGAAGGCGGATCAGTGAGTTCGCGGTCGGAGAGGTGATTCCCGGGGCGCCAGAGGCCGGTGTGTCTCACAGCTTTCTGTTTCGAACCCGGGCTGATGTGGTCCCGGTGACGCCTGCCGGAATCAGCGCTCCCGACGGAATCGTCGGCGTGCTGCGGACGGCGCACCGAGGCAGCGGCCTCGGAGAGTTCTGGACCCACCCCGATTTCCGGGTCGGCGTCCGCACTCCGACGGGTTCGGCGACCGGTATTCTCAGGTCGTTTCTCGCTCCCGGCGGAGAAACGATGATGCTGCTGGAGGGAATCCCGTTCCAGACTGACATTCCGGCTGGCACACTGCTCGTGACTTCCGGCATCGGAGGCGTGCACCCGGCGGGAGTGCCGGTCGGTCGAGTGGTCGAGGAGGCGGAGTCGCGCTCGGGGTGGTCGCACTCCTTTCTCGTCGAGCCGATTGTTCGACCAGGCCAGGTCAGGGTAGGACTGGTATGGCTCGTCGGCTCCGTGCTGCCGTCTCAGGACAGTTCAGCAGCTGAGGCGCGCGGTGGAGACTGAGCGATCGACGTGGGTGTGGAGCGGATTCAGTATCGTACTGCTGCTTATCCTTCACTTCCTGTTCCGTCCACTGTTCGTGCGTCTGCCCCTGGCCCCGAATCTCCTCGTGGGAGCGTTGCTTCTCGCAACCCTGCACCTTCGCGCAGGGCATGCAGCGTTTCTCGGATTCAGCCTCGGAATTCTGGAAGCCGCGATGGCGCTCGAGGGGATGGGGTGGTATGCGCTTGCCCTGACCGTGATCGGATACGTCGGGGCGCGGTCGCGCGATCTCCTGTTCGCCGATGCGCGGTTCTACGTGTTCGGCTACCTGTTCGTGGGTACGTGGCTCGCGGAGAGCGTGCTGCTTCTGCTGGGCACCTCTCCTCCGGGGCTGGTACGGCTGTTTGTCGGTGGAGGCGCCGATGCTCTGCTCACGGCACTTGTGTGCGGAGGGGTGGAAGCGATGACGGCGTCTCTCGTCGACCGCCAGGTCTGACGTGAACTCAGGCGGGAATGGCGGCGGAAATCCGTCGCGACCTGGGGGGGTGAGGAGCCAGTCCGATGTCGATCGGATGCGTGGCAGACGAGCCCGTCTGGCGCTGGGCCTGTTGTTCGGCTGTCTCGGCGTGCTGGTGGCGGCATTCCTCAGGCTCCAGGTAGCGGGACAGGCGGAGTATACGCTGCAATCGACGCAGAACCGCTTGCGTGCGATCTCGATGCCACCTCCACGAGGGTCGATATACGATCGGCGGGGTCGGCTCCTGGCGGAAAACGTACC
>JAENXO010000400.1 GCA_016649455.1 Gemmatimonadota bacterium
AGCCCCGCACCAGCGACTGCTGGTCGTGGACGCTACGGCGGGCCAGAACGTGATTCAGCAGGCTCGTGAGTTCGGCGAGGCGCTCCCGCTGACCGGAATCGTCCTGTCGAAATTCGACAGCTCCGCGCGCGGCGGGACGGCAGTCGCGGTGGCCCGGGACTTCCACGTACCGGTCAGCTGGTTCGGAACCGGAGAACGGGCCGAGGATCTCGAGCCATTCGATGCGGATGTGTACGTGGAGAAACTGCTCGGATAGATGGCCGCACACACTCGCCTCCAGGATCCGGTTCAGTTTCTGAAAGGGGTAGGACCCCGGCGGGCCGAGCATTTCGCCAGGCTCGGAGTCCGCACCGGCAGGGATCTCCTGTATCACGTACCGCACCGATACGAAGACGCGACCCGGGTGGACCAGATCGGTTCGCTTCGCCCGGGTGATGATGCCACGGTGATCGGGGAAGTTGTCGCGAAGGGAGTACTCCCGACCCGCAAGCGGTTGAGGATCTTCCGTGCGGTCCTGAGGGACTCGTCGGGGCTCATCGAATGTGCCTGGCCGGGCCAGCCGTGGCTCGATCGGCAGATCTCGAAGGGAGACCTTCTGCTGGTGATGGGTTCCGTGGGGTTCTTCCACGGACGACAGCTCCGTCCACGCGAGCACACGATCCTCGCCCGAGAGGGGGAGAGCACCGACAGGGGTCGTGTATTTCCGGTCTATCCAGCCACCGAGGGGCTCACGCACCGACAGATTCGCGGCATCATAGAGGCGAACCTCGACGAGTTGCTCGAAGAAGCAGTTGGCCGCGAGGTGTTTCCGGACGACTGGCTCGCTGAGCAGGGCCTCCCCGGACTGGCGGAGGCCCTGGAAGTCCTGCACCGTCCGGAAGATCTCGCCGCGGTTGAACAGGCGAGGCGCCGACTCGCCTGGGAAGAGTTGTTCTTCCTGCAGCTCCTGCATGCGCGGGCACGTCACGAAATCCGCAGTCGCCAGTCGGGAGACGCGAAGCGCGGCCCTCCAGTTCAGACCGAGTCATTTCTCGCAGCGCTGCCCTTCCAGCTGACCAGTGCGCAGCAGCAGGCATGGTCGCGAATCCGGAGCGACATGGAGGAAGAAGCCCCCATGTACCGCCTCCTGCAGGGTGACGTGGGGAGCGGAAAGACGGTCGTGGCTGTCGCCGCGATGTTGAAAGCGATCGAGAACGGGTTCCAGGCGGTCCTGATGGCTCCCACCGAGTTGCTGGCCGAGCAGCATCGCCGCACGCTCACGGAGCTCCTGGCACCGATCGACGAGGTCCCCGCGTTGCTGACCGGCTCCGTGACCGGACGGGAGCGGGAGGCGGTTCTGGGTGGTCTGAGGGATGGCAGCATCCGGCTCGTCGTCGGCACGCACGCCCTGTTCCAGGATGGCGTCGAACTGGCCAGGCCGGGTCTGCTCGTGATCGATGAGCAGCATCGGTTCGGTGTCTCGCAGCGACGAGCATTGCGCGACCTCGGGGGAGCGGCCGATGTGCTCGTGATGTCCGCCACGCCGATCCCGAGATCGCTCGCCCTTACCCTGTACGGTGACCTGGATCTGACCGTCATTGATGCGATGCCGCCCGGGCGCAGGCCGGTGCGGACGGGAGTCCGGGGTTATGCGGACCGGGATACGGCGCTCGAGTGGGTCCGAAGCGAACTCGCGAACGGCAGGCAGGCTTACTTCGTCTATCCCCTGATCGACGAGTCTGAGAACCTGGACGCCACCGCCGTCACGGAAGCGGTCGAGGAGTTACGCGACAGGTTCCCCGAATTCGTTGTCGAGATGGTGCACGGCAGGATGTCGGCCACTGACAAGGAAGCCGTAATGCGCCGGTTCGCACGGGGCGATATCGGGCTGCTCGCGGCCACGACCGTGATCGAAGTCGGGATCGACGTGCCGAACGCGACCGTGATGGTCATTGAGCACGCCGAACGATTCGGCCTCTCCCAGCTGCACCAGCTCCGCGGACGCGTGGGCCGCGGGGCCGAGCAGAGCTGGTGTGTGGCGTTCCACGGGGGTGACGAGATTCCCGCGCGACTTAACGTGTTCGCCTCGTCCACCGACGGGTTCTACCTCGCCCGGGAGGATCTGAAGCTGAGGGGGCAGGGGGACCTGTTCGGTCAGCAGCAGCACGGCATACCGGAGCTTCGATTCGCGGACCTGGAGCGCGATGCGGACCTGCTCGAGCGAGCCCGAATCCGGGCCCGGGAGATCATCTCGGTCGATCCGGATCTGTCATCGCGTCCGAATCGCGGTCTCTCGCGGGAACTCACCGAACGGTACGCCGACCGGGAGGGACTGTACGGAATCGGTTGACGATCCGCCGGCTGTTCGTCTAGCTTCGCGGCGCCCGGTCCGCTGATCCGCTTTCAACGGCCTCTCGCGAGGCGAGGAATCCATGTCCGACACGACCACGATTCGTACTTTGTCAGATCACATCAGCGAAACGGTGCTGATCCGGGGGTGGGTGCGGAATCACCGTTCGAGCGGGAAGATCGCGTTTCTCATCATCCGGGACGGCTCGGGCGAGACCCAGGTCGTCGCGGCCCGACACGACGTGGATGACGAGACCTGGGAGACGATCACCGGTCGAATCGCGTATGAGACGAGCGTTCTGGTCGAAGGGACGGTTCAGGCCGACGCGCGGTCACCCGGTGGCGTCGAGGTCACCGCTACGCGGATCGAGGTTCTCGGAGATTCGTCCAATGACTACCCGATCCAGCTCAAGGAGGCGGGCGTCGACTTCCTTCTCGGCCAGCGCCATTTGTGGCTCCGCACACCCCGGCAGGCGGCGATCATGCGGGTGCGGGACGAGGTAGTGAAGGCGATCCGGGACTTCATGTACGAGCGAGACTTCGTACTGGTGGATACGCCGATTCTGACCGGGTCCATCGGTGAGTCGGCGGGCACGCTGTTCGAGACGGACTACTTCGATCTCGGAAAGGCCTACCTCGCCCAGACGGGCCAGCTGTACGTGGAGGCCGCCGCGGCTGCGCTCGGGAAGGTGTACTGCTTCGGACCCACGTTC
>JAENXO010000540.1 GCA_016649455.1 Gemmatimonadota bacterium
CCACATCCAGAACAGCGCCCCGGGGCCTCCCCAGTGAATCGCGATCGCCACGCCGGCGATGTTCCCGATCCCGACCGTCGCGGACAGCGCCGTGGTCAGCGCCTGGAAGTGGGAGACGTCTCCCGGCTCGTCCGGATCGTCATAAACACCGGTGGTGACCTTGAATCCGTGTCCGAGCCGCCGGATCTGAATGAACCCGAGTCTGAGCGTGAGGAACACGCCGGTCCCGAGCAGCAGAAGCACCATGATCGGGATGGTCTCGCCGTTCACCGTTGGTCCGGCTTCGGCGATGTACCGGTTTCCCATGTCCGTCAGCCACTGGAAGAATTGCATCCGCTCTCCGCCGTGTTTCGGTGTTCGCTCAGCCGTGCTCCAAGCCCCGCAAGTCGCCCATTATAAGAGAAGGCCGGCGATTCGTGCGAGTCGGCCGGCCCCTGGAGGAGCGTGAGGTGGGCAATCGAGGGCTGGGCGGACGGACGCCGAACCGTGGGAGTGGCCGGCGTCGCCCGGAATTCGGTCAGGCCAGACCGGCCCGCTGCGAGATCGTTTCCGCCAGGGACGCCAGCTCTTCCTTGCTGTGGCCCTCGAACCGCCGAGCGCACACCGCACCGTACGCCACGCACAACGACTGGCAGGAGGAGCCGCGCACCACGTGGTCGGCCATGTTGAACAGCACCTGGTCCTCTTTCATGATGTGCGACCGGATCAGCTCGACGTAGCCGTTGGCCGCGTTGCGAAGCCGGGCCCGCGCCTCTTCGTCTCCGGCCCTCGCCGGCTCCAGTGCTTCCACCATGAACCGCACGTACTCACGCCCGATTCTGTGCTCTTCCAGCATCACCGCGATCGGACCCTGCTGACGAGACATCCCGGCCTTTTCGAGCTCCGGAAACAACAGGTCCTCTTCTTTGCCGTGATGACAGGCGTCCGCGAACAGCCGGATGAAGGTCACGCACTGGTCGAACGCTTCGAAATCCCAGTTCCCTGCGTCTGCCTCGGCCACCAGGGCCTGCATCGCGTCGGCGACCTGCAGGATGAGCTGATGCTCCTCGCGCAGCCGCGAGGTGGCCGACTCGGTCGGCTGATTCATCATCGGACTCCCCGCCCGCTCAGGGCCACTTGAGGGTAAGCTGCACGAAGCCCCACCACGTCGTTTCCTTCCCCTCGGAGAACGCCGGCAGCAGTTGGGTAGCCAGGTCCTCTGGCATGAAGATCCCGCCCCCACCGGACAGGTTGGCGATCGGCAGGATGTTCCAGGCGCCTACGAGGTCGATTTCCGTACCCAAGTCCGTCTCGCCGAACCGCTCCTCGGCAGTCCAGAACCGGTGCAGGTCCAGTCGGATCGTCGTGTTCTTCGCGGCGCCCCACGACCCGCGGAGCACGGCGTCCACCAGCCCGGCCTGGTCCAGCTGCGCGGGCAGGGCCAGGAAGTAGTCCATGTAGCCGTAGAACTTGTGGTTCGTGGCATACAGGGTGTTGAACGCCTTCGTCTGGCCGTCGTCCGGGTCCGGGTCTCCGGACAGGTAATCCAGCTGTCCGGCGATGGAGAATCGGTTGAACCCGTACCCCAGCTTTCCACTCGCGAACCAGGCCTCCCGGTCGGGACCGGTCTGATACGCGCCGGCCGCGTCGAACAGCAGTCCGCTCGGGCCTTTATGAAACCGCAGATTCGTCGTGTACGACTCCTTGGTGATGGCGTAGCGGTCAACGAGGAACGTGAGCTCGGCGTTGATGTCACCGAAAGCCGTCGAACCGAAGCCCCCGATCAGCCAGCCGTCGTCGTTGACGCCCTGGTTGAGCTGCGGGTCAAGTCCGATCACGAGCAGCGAGTCGCGCTCGCGGACGTTCATCCAGAACGCCGACCAGTTGAACTGGCCAGCTGCTCCCGACAGGCGGGCTCCGTCGAACGACCTGCCCGTATTGCTCCAGTCCACGGCCCCAACGAGTCGCTGATCGCCGAGGTTCACCTCCTGCCGGCCGAGCTTCGCCTTGAACGAGGGGCTGCTGCCGAGCACGGCGAACACCTGGTGCATATCCATC
>JAENXO010000610.1 GCA_016649455.1 Gemmatimonadota bacterium
CGACGGAAGCGCCGTGGACGACCTGATCGTCTACAGGCTCGGAGACCAGCGTCTCCGGCTCGTCGTGAATGGAGCGAATCTCGCGAAGGACTGGGAGCATCTCACGGCGCTCGCCGCGCGGTTCGATGTGCGACTCGAGGACGAGAGCGACGACATCGGGCTCATCGCCGTGCAGGGCCCGCGGGCACAGGAGATCCTGGCTCCCCTGTGCTCGGAGGATCTCGATCCGGTCGGATTCTACGAGTTCACGACGGGAACGGTCGGCGGCGTGCCGGGAGTGATCAGTCGCACCGGCTATACCGGAGAAGACGGTTTCGAGCTCTACGTACCGGCTGACCGGACCGCCGACCTGTGGCGCGACTTGCTGGATGCCGGCCGAACAGCCGGACTGATTCCGGCCGGGCTGGGATCCCGTGACTCGCTCCGGCTGGAGATGGGCTATGCGCTGTATGGGAACGATCTCGACGACGGCACGAGTCCGCTGGAGGCGGGTCTGTCCTGGCTGGTCAAGCTCGGCAAAGGCGAGTTCGTGGGTCGGGAGGCACTCCAGGCCCAGATGGACACCGGGCTCACCCGGCGCCTGCGTGGATTCCGGCTGGCCGAACGCGGCTTCCCGCGTCCAGGGTACGACGTCGTATTCCGGGGAGATGTTGTCGGAACGGTGCGATCCGGTACTCTGAGTCCTTCGCTCGACGCCGGAATCGGGACAGCGTATCTGCCACCCGAAGCCGAATTCGGAGACCCGGTGGCGATTCGTATCCGGGGTCGGGACCTGGAAGCACAGGTGGTGCAGATGCCGTTCTATCGGGACGGTTCGGTCCGCAAGTGACTGCCCGGTGAACGGAATTCGCCGGTGACCGAGTCGAAGTCGATCCGGGTGGGGATTCTGACCGTGTCCGATGGAGTGATGGCGGGTCGCGAGGACGGCTCCGGGGACCGGATCGAGGCAGCGGCGAGGGCCGCGGGGTGGACGGTCGCGGTCCGCGATGCTGTCCCGGATGAGATCGTCAGGATCGTGGACAGGCTCATCTCCTGGTCCGATGGAGGAGTCTGTGATCTGCTGGTGACGACGGGCGGGACCGGACTCACACCACGGGACTTGACACCGGAGGCGACAATCGCGGTGCTCCAGCGCGAAGTCCCGGGAGTGGCGGAAGCGCTGCGCGCCGCCGGCCAAAAGAATACTCCGTTCGCGTCTCTCGGCAGGGGCGTTGCCGGGACCCGCGGATCGACGCTGATCGTAAACCTGCCGGGAAGTCCCGCCGGAGTCTCCGATGGCATGGCCGTCCTGCAGGAGTTGGCTGACCATGCCGTTCGGCTCCTGCGGGGTGTGGACACACAGCATGATTGAGGCGATATGGCTCGCGTCCTGATAGACGATCGTGACATCGAATCGGCGGTGGCCGTTCGCCAGGCGGCCGAAGCGGACGGACACACTACCGAGATCATCTCATCGATCGACGGTCTTGACCGATCGCTCGCCGGCGAGGGGACAGTGGCTTTCGTCTCGACCGGCGATCCGGCGGATTCGGCGACAGTGAACATGCTGCGGATCGTCTCGTCCCGGGTCCCACGCCCTCCAGTGATCATGGTAACGGAGGTCGAGGAAGACGCAGACCCGCGCGAAGTGGTCGCGGGGATCGACACCTGGCTGCTGCCCGACCAGCTGATTGTCGCACCACCTGACCGGCAGGAAGTACAGGTGGCGCTCACGCAGCAGATCGAGCGCTACGAACTGCAGGTCGA
>JAENXO010000203.1 GCA_016649455.1 Gemmatimonadota bacterium
ACCGCCGGAGGACACACGTTCGGCAAGTGCCACGGAGCCGGTGATGCCGCACTTCTCGGTCCGGAGCCCGAGGGCGCCGGCATCGAGGAGCAGGGCCTCGGCTGGAATAGCAGCTTCGGCAGCGGCGTCGGTTCGGACACGATCACCAGCGGACTGGAAGGCGCCTGGACGCCGAACCCGACGCAGTGGGACATGAGCTACTTCGACCTGCTGTTCGGATATGAATGGGAGCTGACGAAGAGTCCCGCCGGGGCCTGGCAGTGGACGCCGAAGGACGTGGCCGACAAGGATCTCGCGCCGGACCCGGAGGATCCGTCGAAGCGGGTCCCGACCATGATGACGACCGCCGACATGGCGATGCGAATGGACCCGATCTACGAGCCGATCTCGCGGCGGTTCCATGCGAATCCGGAAGAGTTCGCGGACGCGTTCGCCCGGGCCTGGTTCAAGCTGACGCACCGCGACATGGGCCCCCGCTCCCGGTATCTGGGTGCGGACGTGCCGGTGGAAGAGCTGATCTGGCAGGACCCGATCCCGGCCGTCGATCACGAGTTGATCGACGCGAAGGACATCGCGGACCTCAAGGCCAGGATCCTCACCTCGGGCCTGTCGATCCCGGAGCTGGTCTCGACCGCCTGGGCGTCGGCGTCCACGTTCCGCGGCTCGGACAAGCGCGGCGGGGCGAACGGGGCGCGGATTCGACTGGCGCCGCAGAAGGACTGGAAGGTCAACCAGCCGGTCCAACTCAAGGCGGTGCTGCAGACCCTCGAGGGAATCCAGGAAGAGTTCAACGGCGCGCAGTCCGGCGCGAAGAAGGTCTCGCTGGCCGACCTGATCGTCCTCGGAGGATGCGCCGGCGTCGAGCAGGCCGCGAAGAAAGCCGGCCACGATGTGAGCGTACCCTTCAAGCCGGGACGCACGGACGCGTCACAGGAGCAGACCGACGTGGAGTCGTTCGAGCCGCTCGAGCCGGCGGCCGACGGGTTCCGAAACTACCAGAAGGCGAAGTACGCCGTGACGGCTGAGGAACTGCTGGTGGACCGGGCGCAGCTGCTGACGTTGACGGCTCCCGAGATGACGGTCCTGGTCGGCGGTCTGCGCGTGCTGAACGCCAACTTTGAACAGTCCGCACATGGCGTGTTCACCGACCGGCCGGAGGCGCTGACCAACGACTTCTTCGTGAACCTGCTCGACATGGGCACGACCTGGACGGCGGTCTCGGAGGCCGAGGAGGAATTCGAGAGACGAGATCGCGAAACCGGGGAAATCAAGTGGACCGGCACCCGCGTCGACCTGATCTTCGGCTCGAACTCGCAGCTCCGGGCCGTGGCCGAGGTTTATGGAAGCGCGGACGCGGAGGGGAAGTTCGTCTGCGATTTCGTGGAGGCGTGGAACAAGGTCATGAACCTGGACCGGTTCGACCTGGTCTAGTCTCGGCGACGCCACCGGCCCCGGAGCACAGCTTCGGGGCCGGTGGCGTAAGGGCTAGAGCGTGATGTCGGTCCCGATATGCACGCGGGCCAGGGCCGCGCGGCCGACGCGCCGGATGGCGAGCACGAACGCCAACAGGCAGGTGGCGGTCGCGGAACTTCTACTCTTGCATGTTACGTTTCGCGATCTCGTAGTGCTAACCGATCCCCGAAGGCCGAGGCCCGTTGTCCGGTTCGCTCGGCTCCGGTATCCTCCGATCCATGAAGCGGCGGCCGAGAAATGCCCAGATCACGCGGTGGCTGATCGTGGCGATCGTGATGTCTTTCGGGCATGTTCCGGCGGCTCGGGCGCAGGAAGACGACGCAGAACCTCCCTTGCTCGACCCGTACGGCGATTTCCGGCTGCGCATGGAGCAGGACTGGGATTCGCGCCAGGGCGACGGGACGGAGCTCGACGATCGCTTGCGCCTGCGATTCCGACTGCGAGGCGGACTCATCGTGAACGTCACCGAACGGTGGTCGGCCCGGGTCCAGTTGCGTAGCGGACCGCACGACTCGCAGCAGTCTCCCCACATCACGATCTACGACTTCGACGGCGGTGCGAACGGTCCGTACCAGTTCAACTTCGATTACTGGTACGCGTCGTACCGACATGAGGGATTGGAGATCTGGGCGGGACGGAACGAATTATCATTCGACCATCAGGACGATCTGTTCCTGATCGACAACGTGACATTCGCCGGCGTAGGCGGATCGTACCGCCGCGAGCTCGGCCAGGGCCGGCTGTCACTGGCGGCCAACTACGTCGCCCTGCCGGCGGGCATGCGAAACTTCTCGGGCACCAGCTTCATCGGGCAGGTCGCCTACGATCGGAATTGGGATCAGATCGGATTCTCGGCCGCGGCTGGAGTATTTGCCAGCCGGGCGGACCCGGACGACCCGGATGGCGAGCTGCTGCTGACCGAGAACAACACCCGCGACTACGATCTGCTGAATCTACAAGTCCAGTTCCGAACCACGGCGTTCGGGCAGCCGTTGCGGCTCGGTGCCGACTACAGTCGTAACCTGCGGGACTACAGTGGTGCCCCCGCAGGCAGCTTCAGCGAGTTTCACAGGGATCACCTCGATGGCTACGTGGTCGAGGCACTCTGGGGCGCGAGCGAAGATGGAGGTGATTTTCAGCTCGGGTACTACTACTCGCATGTCGAAGCGCTGGCCGCCAACAGCTCCTACATCCAGGACGACTGGGCGCGCTGGGGCACATCCACGCAGTCGCGGCTTACGAACATGAAAGGCAGCGAATTCCGGTTTCTGTTTACGATCACTCCAAGCCAGAACATCTTCGCCCGCCTGTTCTTCGTGGACGCGATCGATCTGCTTCAGCCCGGCGACACCTTCCTCGAGGACGGCAAACGCTTCCGGATCGAGTACAACATCGCCTTCTGAGCGGCGGTGCCTGGCAATACGACCGCCGCAGCCATCAGAACACGTTCCGTGCCCTGATCGAGTCCATGCGGCGGATCATCGGCCTCCGTTTTGCCACCGTTTCTGACTCTGTTGCCCACACAGCTTGGCGCAACAGAGCTTGCCGACTGACTCAGCAAACCAACGCAGTCAGGTCCGCGTCCAGGGGCTCGGTGCGGACACCCTGATTCTACGGCGTATCGCGCTGGTCCCGGTAGCGCGCCATGATGGAATCCACCGAGGCGTCATCCAGCCCAGCTCGCTCCAGTAGCGCTTCGAAGCGGGGATCCCCGCGCAGAATGTCGAGGTCCGGGTCGGTCCTCAGGGCCCACCCCTCCGTGTTCGCCGCGACCGCCTCGTCGAGCAGCTCGAAGGCTCGGTCGTAGTCTCCGAGTGCAGCGTACGCCTCTGCCATGCTCCGGAGCTCCTGCGGCCAGGCTGGATCGTCCCTGAGTTTCTCCACGTCCGAGAGAATCGCCCGCGCCTCATCGGCTCTGCCGGCCATCGCGTACGTCACGGAGATTCCGACGGGGTTGAATGGATCAGCGGGGGCGGACTCGTTCTCCCGCTCCCACGCCGCGAATGCTTCGTCGTACCGGCCGCGGGTCGACTCCACCCAGGCGAGAGTTCGCCAGTTCCAGGGATCACCGGGCCTCAACTCTATCAAACGGTGAAGCTCGTTCGCGGCCACCTCGTACTCGCCCCGCAGGTAGTGGATGTACGGAACTGCGGCTGCGACGATCAGATCCACCTCCGCGGCCCGGCGGGCAGACACGAGGGCCTCGTCGAGCTGGCCGAGCTCCACGAGTGTCAAGACTTTCGCGAAGTACCCCGACCCGAGGTCGGGCATGAACTCGATCGTGCGATCCGCCTGCAGCAACGATTCGAGATATCGTCGGTTTCCGCGGAGCGCTCCCGTCAGCGCGGCGTTGATGGTGCCGGACAGCGGGTCCAACTCGTGTGCGCGGCGTATGTCGTCGAGCGCCTCCTCGGGCCGGCCCGTCGTCCAGAGCAGCACGCCGTACCAGTGGTGCGCGGTCGCGTAGCTCGGGTTCAGCGCGATCGCACGCCGATACCCCCTCTCCGCCACCTCGAGCTGGATCGGGTCCGCCCCGTAGTAGAGGGCGGCGCTGTTGAAGACCCATTCGTTGGTCCCCGCGAGGGCGTAGGCGAGCGCCGTGTGCGCCTCCGCCAGATTCTCGTCCAGCTCTAGCGCCCGCTCGGCCGCGATGCGGGCCAGCGGCAGCGCCTCGTCTCGCGGCATGTGGTTGTAGTTGGCAAGCAGCGAGTAGCTGTCCGCGATCCCCGCATACGCAGCGGCGTACGATGAGTCGCGCTCGATCGCCTGCTGGAAGTACTCGATCGCCGTCTCGATGCCGTCTCGCGTCCGCATGTTCCAGAAGTAGCGGCCCCGCGTGTAGAGATTGTACGCCTCCAGGTCTTCCGTCGGCCGCGCTTCGATTCGGGATCTGACCTCTGGTGTGAGGGTGGCCTCGAGCGCCGCCGCCACCTGCTTCACCAGGTCGCTCCGGATCGCGAACAGGTTCGCGGTCGTCAGCTCTTCGTCGTACGTCTCGCCCCACAGGTGTTCGTCCGTCTCCGCGTCGATCAGCTGCATGTTGACCCGTACCCGACCGCCGACCCGGTCCACGCTCCCCTCGAGCACGGTCTCGACCCCGAGCTCGGCGCCGATCTCGGGCATCGGCTTCGGGTTGTCCCGGTACGACATGACGGAGGTGCGCGAGATCACCTTGAGCGAACCGATCTTCGAAAGCTGGGTCAGCAGGTCGTCGTGCATCCCATCGGAGAAGATCACGGCCTCTTCGTCTGCTCCGGCCGCCCGCGTGGTGAACGGGAGCACGGCGATCGAACGGATCCGTTCAGCACCCTCGACTGAGGCGGGATTCACCTCGCCACCCTGACTTCCCTGTCGTCCGATCCACCAGCCACCGCCGAACAGGAGCACGATGCCCACGACGGCCAGGAGACCCGCTGGCAAGCGTTGGCTCGCCGGCGCCGAAACGATCTCCTCGATCTCGCTTTCTGAAGCGTCCTCGGTCCGCACGAGTCCCTCGGGTGTCTGCTCGAACACCCAGGCGAGGACCATGGCAATGGGAAGGCCGAGCATCGAGAGCACGAGGACGAGCCGGACTGTCCATTCGGGCAGGCCTAGCAGTGGGAAGGCGAGGTCAGCGACCTGCAGCACCACGAAGGCAGTCGCCCCGTAGACGGCCATCACCCGAAACACCTTGCGGCGCTTCAGCTCGGCGAACAGGTGCGGCAGGTGTGACGGTGTTTGGGCCATGCGGGAAAGATCAACCGGCAAGGGCGGCGCTAGCAACCTGGGCGGCGGACGAGGCCGCGCGAATGCTGGTCAGGCGGGCAGGCCAGTCGTCACGGTTCGAGACTCGCCGCGTAAGCGACGATATCGACGATGTCCGCGATCGTGAGGTTCACCACCGCCCCGTCCATGAGTTCAGACCAGGCACCGTTACGGTTTCCCCGCTGGAAGTCGTAGAGCTGTCGCGCCAGGTAGCTCGGCGAGCGGCCCGCAATCGCGGGAA
>JAENXO010000130.1 GCA_016649455.1 Gemmatimonadota bacterium
ACGCGCAGTTCCTGGGCCTGTCCCTCGAACACCCAGATCCGGTTCAGCTGATCCAGTTCGAAGTCCAGTACGCGGCCGAACATCTCGGGCCCGATATCCTCGATCGTTCCGAGCCGCAGTTCCTCGACGACGGACCACCGATCGGCATCCGTCCACAAGGGCGCTGCCGGGTTCATCACGACCACCTGTCCGGTAGCGAGGGTGTCGACCGATCCGGCCCAACCCGGATCGGCTTCGCCCGTCGAGCAGGCGGACAGCGCGACAGTCATCGCTGCGGCGAGGGTGCGGAAACGCGGAATGAACGAATCGGGGCGAACAACCATGGCAACCGGCATCGGGCGCACCACGTTCAAGAGGAGAGGATACGTTCCCGACTAGTAGGACAGCGGGACGGGCCGCGACGTTGCATCCACGACGACGGATGCGTCCCGTCTCATGTGATCACACAACGCCGGATCCTGACCAGGGACGTGCCCGGCAACTCCGCCCGTGTCTGTCCCGGAAGCTCGACGCAGAACTCCGGGGCAGGGCCGAGCACCAGCCGGCGCTGCCATACCTGCGCGCCTGGTGGGACCAGAGCGGCCAGATCCGACATGAACTCCGAGTATGAAACGCGCGGTGGTTTGGACAACCAGACAGACTCCGAGTCTCCATCCGCAACTCGTGCGGGATCACGCCCACCGGGGAACTCGACAAGCGAATAGAGACCACCGGCGCCAGCACCGGCGAGCGCTGCCGCGTCGTCATGAAACGACCGGTGTCGGGCATTGATTGCTGCCTCATTCAGCCTGTCGAGAGCGGCCGAGTCCCGCACCAGGTACCAGTCCTCGTAGCCCGGCTCGTCGCCGCCCGCGCCCCCGTCGGACACAACCAGCCACGGAATGCGGTCGAGGCGATGGCAGGTGGAGGATACGAGCACGTCCGCCGGCTCGTCACGCACCGATTCATGAAACCGCATCAGGGCTGACTCGTAGGCCGAGCGATCGACTCCCGGGAGCGGTCGGTGCCAGAACAGGTACGCGAGCATGTCAATCTCCGGTTTCGTAGTAGAGCGAGAGATTCACCCGGCATTCTCCAGTCCATGCAGAAGCTCTGAGCGCAACAGCTCCAGCTCGGCGCTTCCGGTTTCGTAACTCGTGATGCAGGCCCTGAGAGCGGGACCGATACCGGGTAGCGCCACGACGGAGATCCACACGCGACCGCGCTCATACAGAAACTTCACGAGGGCGTCGTAGGACTCGGGGCCGGCCAGTTCAGGACGCCGGAAGCAGACCACCGGTAGCGGAGTCCGGTTCACGATCTCCCACCCGTCCTGTTCGAGCCCGGCTCTCAGCAGGTCCCCCATCTCCGCTTGCCGTTCGATGCGCTCGACCAATCGCTGTCGACCGAGTCGGGCGAGGGTCATGAACACCTTGAGTCCGGTGAACCGACGCGACCACTGGACAGTCGTGGAATATGGATCGACTGCGCCGGTCGTATCGCCAGGCATGTACCCGGTGCTGGCCCGGAACGCGCGGCCGACCGCTTCCGGATGCCGGCAGAAGAACATCCCGGCTCCCATGGGCACGGAAAGCCATTTGTGAGCATCCCAGGTGACGGAGTCCGCCGCTTCGATCCCGGCGAGGCTGTCTCGCAGGCGCGGCGAGATGCATGCGGTACCTCCCCAGGCCGCGTCGACGTGCAGCCACATGCCACGTCGCTCGCAGATCCCGGCGAGCGCCGGCAACGGATCGATCACGCCGGCCGATGTCGTGCCGGCGGTTCCCACGACCAGAAACGGCAATGCTCCAGCGGCCAGGTCCCGCCCGATCGCCCGTTCCAGCGCCCCGGCGTCCAGGCGCAGATCGGACCCGGTCGGGACGAGCTGCAGCGCCTCGCGGCCGATTCCGGTGAAGTGGGCGATCTTGAGCAAGGAATGGTGTGACTCCTCTGACGCGTACATTCGAGGGGCCCCGGGCAATGCCCGTGCTCCGCGATTTCCAAATTCTGGAAACTGGTGTGAGAGGGCGACGATCACCGCAGAGAGATTCGCTTCTGCGCCCCCGGACGTGAACGACGCGATGGTGGACTCGGACTCCGGCCAGAGCAGGGAACCGAGGTGATCCAGCGTAAGGCGCTCGATTTCGTTCGCCGCCGCCGCGTGTGACCAGGCAGCCAGCTGAGGGTTGTAGAGGGCGACCAGGGTGTCGGCTACGATCCCGGCAGGATCGACCGGTGGATTGAACAGACCGAAATACGCCGGGTGCGTGACGTCCACCGTCCAGCGGTTCAGCAGTTCACCGACCTCGGCCCGCAATCCGTCCAGCTCGATCGGATGTTCGAAGTCGTACGATGCCGCGAGTCGGTCCCGGACCTCGGCGGGAGAAACCTCCTCGAGCACCGGATCAGAACGGTGCTGATCGCGGAATGACAGGACCTGCTGGACCAGTGCCTCGAATACCGGTTCGAGATCCTCCCCGGCAGCCGCACCGGCGCATGCCTCAGCGGGCACGCTCAGTCTCGCCCGACGATGATTCTCAAGCGTCTCATCCGAGTCAGCTCGAGGCGCGATGAGCCCGCTCGATTGCGGCAACGTCGGCCCGGTCCACGGCTCGATCCACCCGGCGCTTGTACTCGACGAGATCGTCTCGATCCATGATCCGGAGTTTGACGCCCAACAGCTCCCGTTCAGGACACGCGCTGAACGTGGGACACGCGTCGTGCCATTCACCGGTCGCCGCTTCCCGGTACCGTGCGCCCTCGGCGACGCTCAGTTCGAGAGGGATACCGGAGTATTCGAGTCGCATGAACGACAGGTCCCAGTGGTCGTTCCTGATTCCCGTCAGGGGGCGGACAAGGTACGGCGCCAGGTCGGTTTCGATGCGGTCGAGATCCTCGCCGTGCACAAAGAAATCGAGATCCACCAGGGGGCGGGTAGCACCCCAGGCTCGGGCTGCCAGGCCGCCTGCCGCAGCGTATCGGACGTCCTGATCGCGAAACAGATCGGCGAGCCAGGCCATGGCCTCGGCGGCTCGATCCTCGGAAATGAACTCGATCCGTCGCTCGATCGGGGCCAGGCCAGCCTCCCTGGCCCGTCCACGGCCGAGGACCGGCGGCGCCAGCAGTACCGTGAGCAGCACGAGCCACCAGATCCTGCCAGATCCCGGGTCGTAGGCTCCCAGCAGTTCCCGCCAGGAACTGCCGAGTGCAAGTCGACCGAACACCATTTCGAAGCACACGGTGAGGAGCAGCCAGACGATCCCCATCGTCCACAGTTCGCTGGGCGCTGCGGGGGGGTCGAGCCGATTCACGAACTGGCCGATAAGGAATACGAAGATCGCGCACACAGCCAGCGTACCGATCCAGTGGGCCCACGGCTCACCCACGAGGGGACGAAGCACGGACTCGCGAAGCGCACCGGTGACGATTGCCACAGCGGCGAGGAACAGCCAGAACACCAGGGCGCGCGGCAGGCGCGACGGACTGTGCATCAGCTGTGCTCCTGCACGGGAGCCGCCCAGCGACGAACGTCAGACAATCTGCCCCTCAGGTGGCCGAGCGGACAAGCTCGCACCGCCTTACCTGTGCAGCGGAGCTCCCTCGGTTCCAACGGGAACGACCCATACGGTCCCGGTTCGCGTCGAGGTGACGTACAGGGCCTTCGAGTCGAACCTGCCGCGGCCGAACGCGAGGCTTCCGGCCCCCGGAAGGCCCTCGGAGATGAGTAGGGTTTCGCCGCTCGCCGGGTCGAAACGCCAGATCTTGCCCTGGACATTCGCCGCCACGTAGACCCTGCCCCGGGAGTCCAGCGCGAGTCCGTCGTTCAGCGCCTGGGCACCGAGGTGTGCCACGACCTCAGGCTCGCCGGCCGGCAATCCGTCGGCCAGCGGCATGGCCCACAGCCGGTCGTCCAGCACGTAGGGCCGGATCTGCTGAAAGCTCTGAGCCACGTAGAGTGTACTCCCGTCGTCCGCCAGGGCCATGCCGTTCGGGTGGGGAACCGCTCGGGAGAAGACCTCGACGGTCCCGTCGAGATCCGCCCGGAAGATCTCGTCCGTCGCATCATCCGAGACCAGAAATGACCTGTCGGGCAGCACGAGCACGAAGTTTGGATCCCCGATGCCGCCGTTTACCACGCGCGTGGTGTCGCCCTCTGGGGTAATTCTCCACACGATTCCATCCCGAACGGGGTTCCCGTCGAACGCGTTGTTCGGGCCGAAATCCGCCATCAGGATGTCTCGCTCGCCGATCGGTGCCAGTCCGAGATTCGAATACAGCTCGACCAGCCTCGTGACGCCGCCTTCACTATCCACTTCCCACAACGCCCGGTCTCCCGCCACGAACAGGCGGCCCTCGCCGTTGAACGCGATTCCCTCGCAGCGGGCGAACGCCCCTTCGACGAACGGGGTCGCAGCCACGGGAAACCCGCTCGGGCTTGCCACACGCCCCGATTCCTGGCCCGACGCGCCGACCGGGAACACGGTTGCGAATGTAGTGAAGACGAATGTGAATCCGATTGAAGGGAACCGGGAGAGCAGTTTCATCTGGCACCTCGGATCGGGACACGGCGGCCCGCTCGACGATCGGCCCGGCTTCGTGATAGGTTGGCGTCAAATGGTACACGCAACGCGGCACTGGAGGTCATGATCGAAGCCCTGACGTCAAAGCAGCGCTCGCACCTGAAGCGATTGGCCCACGAGTTGAAGCCCGTCGTGCAGATCGGCAAGGGTGGAGTCAATGACTCCACCGTCGCGGCAGTCCGTGACGCTCTCACGACTCGGGAACTGATGAAGGTGAAGGTGCTCGACATTGCACCCGATCGGGCTCTCGAGACCGGCGATGCACTCGTGAAGTCACTCGAAGACACGCACCTGGTGCAGGTCATCGGTCGCACACTGATCCTGTATCGTCCCGACCCCGAACAGCCCGAGATCCGACTCCCGAGCTGAGGAACGGGTCTGGTTCAGTCCGGCAGGTACTCGGCCGGGATCGGGAACCCGGGTTCTTCGCTCGTCCAGATCGCCCCGGTGATCCACCAGCGCTCACCGTCGTCGAACAGCTGAATGCTGTTGATTCCTCGTCCTCCAACCGGACCGTCTTCGGTCGTGCACCATTCGTACGTGCTGAACACGTCGGTGATCGGGCCGAACTGCCGGGTCACGCGGTTGATTTCCTTCTCGTAGAAACCCTGTTCGAGTGAAGCGCTCGATCCCGTGGCCCAGGTTCCGTGGTCGAAGTTCCGCGCCACGAGTTGACCGGCCTCGCTGCGGGACACGACGACGAATCGAACTCCCGGCAGGTACAGAGTGCTGTCCCGGGCCCAGTCGCGCGCCTCTCCGGCCGGTCCTGATACGACATCGTAGAACGCCGCGATAATCCCATCGAGGGACGAGACGTCAGCGGTGCTCGCCTCCCGGCTGGTTTCCCACGATTCCTGTGCGATGACGGGGCTGGCCGAGAATACGAGTGCAACTGCCAGGGGCGCTATCGGACCGGCGCGCACGCGGAAAGGGCGAGTCGAGATCAACTGCTGGATCATCGGGTCTCCTCTGGATCGTCGAGATTATCGGTGTCGAATACGCTGCGAATGTCCCGCGCGTAGTCCTCGAATTCGTTGGGAACCCGGACCAGGACGTCGGGAGCGAAGCCACCGCCGAACCCGGGACCGAAAAGAGTCGTGTCCCCGCCTTCGACCAGCACCGGGATCTTCGCCGCGCGAAGCGCCTCTACGAGCAGGTCGGCCTCCCACCGGGCGCCGAACTGCGCGAGAATGAACCAGCCGGACTTGTCGCTCACATCAGTCCTCTTCGCCTTGAATCATCGCAGCCATCTTCGAGCTGCGCCTCCGCCTCCACCAGTGCCACAAGCCGATCACCGCCAGGCTCACGGGTACGATGATCGCCCACAGGTATGAGCTGCCGAGAGAGAGCATGGCGGAGCGGAGTCCCGCGAGGGCGAACATCCACACGAGGGTAGTCTGGAGTGCGCGTGTCTTCCCGCCCTGAGCAGGAGACCGCCAGCGCAGAAATCCGAGTGCCAGGGCTGAAGAGGGGAAGATCAGGGCCTCGGCCGCGAACACACTCGGCATGTCGAAGTCGGTGCGGATTCGAACCAGCCAGTCGGCCGCCGTCGAGATAGCGAGGATCAGGATCCACGGTGCGCTGCGTCGCATTCGATGCGCCCTTTCCGTCACGGTCTCGGCCCCGTCCGCGCCACGTCCCGCAGTCCTGTGGCGCAGTTGACCTTCCAGGCCGCTGCCGCTGTCCGGCCGTCGATGCGTCCGCCGTCGGTGCCCCGACCCTCGATCAGTGCCCGCCCACCGCCTTCCAGCCGATCTCCCTCGGCGAGCAGAGCGATCCCGGCCCTGACGTTCCGATCCGACCAGACGAGCCACAGCGTATCTGCGTGCAGGAACCAGCGGAGGTAGTCTCTCAGCCGCGGATCGTGCGGGCCGGATACCGGCGAGGCCCGGTATGTCGTGTATGCGCGCCGCCACTCATCGGTCGAGTCGGGAAGCAGCAGGACCTGGTCCGGTGGGACGAGGAGGGCCCGAATCGCGGAATCCGGAAGTACGGGTTCGTTGCCGGACCACGTGGAGTCGGCAGCGGTGAACTCCCAGTCGCCGACATCCAGCTCCCAGCAGCCGAGCATCTCCGGCAAGTTCAGGAGAACCGGCTCGGCCGGCGGGACCGGCTGCGGACGAATCATCCACCGGGCGGCAGACAGCGCCGCGAACACGAGCAGGCCGGCGATCAGCGGCGGAAGGAACCGTTTCACTGATCGCGAGGCCAGTGCCCGATCCCGGTCGGCAGTCCGGTCACTCCCATTCGATCGTGCCGGGCGGCTTCGACGTGACGTCGAGCGCGAGGCCTGATACGCCGTCGAGGGCCAGGATGTCGCGGCGGAATTCCTCCAGCAGCGCTGCGGGAAGCTCGACCGGGGTGGCCGTCATCGCGCGCTTGGAGCGAATCGGCCGCACGACGACGAGTTCTCCCCCGTCTCCCGCCAGGTCGAGGGGGACCAGCACGGTGGGGCACTGCCAGATCTCGTCATACAGCCCGTGGCGACGCAGCCCCTCCATCACGATGTGGTCGGCCTTGCGCAGCACATCCAGCCGTTCGTTCGTCGTCGTCGCCGCCAGGGGCACGGCGGTGGCCGGTGGGGAAGATTGCAGATTCCAGATGCACCGGTTGATTCCCGGGACTTCAGCCGTGAGAACGGAGGCCGCCCGGAGGAGCGTCTCCCATTCGACATCGCCGGTAAG
>JAENXO010000356.1 GCA_016649455.1 Gemmatimonadota bacterium
GATACGCGGACGGATCGGTTCTCCAGACTCCCATCTACATGAAGGCCGTCTCCGTCCTGGCGAATCTCGAGGGGATCGTGACACAGGGCTCGTATCGCCAGGTCGATGGGACGACTGCCGAAGGGGCGAAGCTCCTGGCCAGGGACGCAGAGCATTCCCTGGCGTTCGCCCTGTCCATTCCACCGCGCATTCGCGATGGGCAGTTCGAGGCGGTGCAGGCGAAGGCGGCGAGAGTGAGGCCCTGGCAACCCGGCCGCGACATCACTCGCACGGACGCCTCGTTGCTGCGTGGCCATCGATTCGCCGAATCAGCCGGGACGCGGGATGATGGCTGAGACCTGGACCGCCGAGCAGCACGCTGCGATCACTGAGAGGCGCCACCTACTTCTCGCCGCCAACGCGGGCACCGGCAAGACGGCGACCGTCGTCGGCAAGATTCTCTGGCGGTTGGGGCTCCCGGTCCAGGAGGCGCGAGACGGCCCGGTGTCGCCGTGCGCCGAGCCCTGCGACCTGGGGCGCATCGCGGCGATCACCTTCACCGAAAAGGCCGCACAGGACCTCCGCCGCAAGTTGCGGGAGGCCCTCGCGGCTCACGGTGTCGGCCCGGGAGAACTGGATCGTGCGTTCGTAGGAACGATTCACGGATTCTGCGGTGAGATCCTGCGACAGCACGCGCTCCGGCTCGACATCGACCCCTCGTTCGGAGTCATGGACGCTCGGGAGGCCTCGCTGCGACTCGGCGAGTTGCTGCGGGAAACGGTACTGGACGCGGTCGAGGCCGGAGAGCGGGACGTCATCGAGCTGCTCAAGGATGCTCCACTGGACAGGTACGATCCGCAGGGGCCGTCCGTGACCGACTTCGTCCGGAGCGCCATGCGCGATCTTCGGTGGCACCGGGCTCGCTACGAGGAATGGTTCCAGGATCCGTCCGGACCCGAGCCGTTCGACCGTGTGCTGGACCTGTCACTGCTCCGCTCGCTCGTCCCGGAAGCAGGGTCTGATTCGCCTGCCCGGGCGGAGATGGAAGATCGGTATCTCGAGCACACGGCCGCCGTGTTCCGCCTCGGGTATCGTGCCCTCGGACGCTGGCTCTCGCTGCTCGAACGCGAGAACCGGCGCGACTTTGACAGCCTGGTGCTCGATGTGAGGAGGCTGCTCACACACGAGAGGTTTGGACCGGCGCTGGATGCACTTCGCCAACGATATCGGTTGCTCATGGTGGACGAGTTCCAGGACACCGATACAGCCCAACGCGACATCGTGTTCGCGATCGGGGGACTCGCGGATTCCGCTCAGCCGGTCCCGGCGCCATCGCCGCAGTTGTTCCTCGTCGGGGACCCGAAGCAGAGCATTTACGGATTTCGCGGGGCCGATGTCAGGGTATGGAACCAAGTGGAAGCGCGATTCCGGGAGGCGGGAGCCGTTCGCCGACTCGGATGGAACTTCCGCTGCGATCCGTCACTGGTGGGCCTGGTGAACCGCTCGTGCGAGCCCGCATTTGCTGCGTCCGGAACGGCCCTGGCCGGTGCCGACCCCTCTGCCGTGGTGTCGTACGATTGTCTCGATCCGGCGGTCGAGGCATGGAGGGGCGCAGGAGTCGACTGGCTGGCCGCGGACGGCGACGGAAAGGCCGACGACAGACTGCGGAGCGGGGCGTCACTCGCAGCTGCCCGGATCGAGGCGCTCCTGAAGTCCGAGACCGAATCTCGGATTCGGGGACCCGACGGCCGGGAACGCCCGATCCGGGCCGACGACATCGCCGTCCTGGGCATGCGCCGAAAGACGCTGGCGGCCGTAGAGGGAGCCCTGCGCGAACGTGGAGTCCCGACGTACAACGCAGCATCCCGCGGACTGGCCGAGCGACAGGAGGTACTGGACGCGGTTACCGCTCTCCGACTGGCCGACAATCCAAGGGACGACCTGCGAGCGTTCGCTTTTCTCCGGTCGCCGTTCGTCGGACTGCGCGACGAGGTGATCGCACGGATCCGGCTCGACCCGGAGCTGCGCGGCGGCAGTCTGCTGCAGCGGGCGAACGCGTGGCTGGCTGCGGTCGAAACGGGGAGAGTCATTCCGTTCGAGGCGCCGGAGAGTCCCTGGGTCGAGCCGACGGAGAGATTCGCACTCCGGCGGGGACTGGCTGCGGTTCAGGAGGCGCACCAGTTGGTGGGGCGAACCGATCCGGCGGACGTATTGGAGACCCTGCTCTCGCGCACCGCGTACCGGATTCACCTGCGGTTCAGGGACGGGTGCGAAGAATCGCTCGCGAATCTGGAACGTCTGAAGGCCGTACTGGGCGAATACCGCTCACTCTCGCTCGCCGATTTTCTCTACACGTGGGATCGAGCCGCGGGCGATCGCGAATCGGACCTCGCCGTGGCCCCGTTGCCGGCGGGCGCCGAGGGGTCGGTCCTGCTCACCACGATTCACGCTGCGAAGGGTCTCGAGTGGCCGATCGTCGTGCTCGCGGGGGCGGAGGATGGAGGGGCGAGGCCGACACTCGCCCGCTGGACCGGGTGGACGGACAGGGAAGTCGGTCCAGTGCTGCTGCCGCGGAGCGGAGAACGAGGAGTCCGCTCGACCCGGGCGGAGGGAAAACGCCGACTGGAAGAGGAAGCGGAAGCGACCCGGTTGATGTACGTGGCGCTCACACGAGCCCGGGACCGGCTGATGATCGTGGCCCCGACGGATGAGCCTGACGGACATGCTGGCTGGATCTGGCGGGCGCTGCTTACGGCTGCCGGCCGACCGGACGGAGTCGAATTGCCGGGAGGGTCCGTCAAGCACGAACCGCGCTCGCCGGGGCGCGGGGCGACGGCGGATCCGGATGATTCTTCAACCGGAACGGGCCGGCAGCTCGATGCGTTCGGACTGCACGAACCGCCCGAGGATGATCGGGGACAGTTGAACCTGCTGAATCCTGAGAATCACGGCCCGGAACCCGAACAGGGGGCACGATCTCCGGCAGGAGAGGCAGATGTTTCCGTGATCGTGTGGCGCGACGTCGAGCCGATTCAACATGAATTCGCGCCCGCTCCGGTGAGTCTCGACTCGCTGGATCGTATCGAGCCGGCAGCTGAGCCGGTGGGGATCGGCCCGCTGGCCGGGTCCGTTGCCGGTCGTCTGCGCTCGGCCACTGAACTCGATCTCGAACGACGGGATCCGGACGCGTGGCGGCTTCGGTACGTGCATGGTGTCCTGTCGCCCTCACGGTTCGCCGAACACTCGGACCGTCCAAAATCGGCCACGGGGGAGGAAGGGACGGAAGATGCAATTCCGGGTCGTGTGCGGGGTCTGATCGTTCACGGAGTGCTGGAACATTCGGATGCCGATGACGACCTGGATGAGTTGGACCGACTGCTCGAGCAGGCGATCGGAGGGCTCGGCGA
>JAENXO010000642.1 GCA_016649455.1 Gemmatimonadota bacterium
ACGGTCCGCCGTGAGCAGTCCACCCTTGAGCAGGTTGATCCCACCGTAGTACTCGAGGCGGTCGGGCCGGTACCACTCGCCCGGCAGCCCCGTATCCGGCCACGATTCTTCGGCGAATCGGCCCTGGTAGGCCAGGTTGTGTAACGTCAGAACTGACGCCGGCAGACGCTCGAGAATCGCGGTCGCACCGGGCGGAGGACCGGACCGCAGGAGGACTGCCGCCAGCGATGACTGCCAGTCGTGCACGTGCAGGATGTCCGGGGACTCTTCGATGGCACACAGGGCGGCGCGACAGAACACCGCGAAGCGAAGCAGGTTGTCGGGGTGGTCTGACCCTTCGATGCCGTACAGTCCGTCACGGTCGAACAGTCCGGGCGCGTCGACCACCCTGACGCTCGGCCCGCCCGTCGACGGAACGGAGCGGATCGCAGCTTCCACCGGCAGCCCCAACTCAGCTGGACCGAGTTCGAGCTCGACCGGTCCCGGCTCGAAACCAGCCTCCCGGATCATTCGATACAACGGGAGGAACAGCGTTACCGCGTGCCCGCTCCGGGACAGGTACGCCGAGAGCGCACCCACCACGTCCGCCAGACCGCCGGTCTTGGCGTAGGGCACCGCTTCTGGAGAGATATGGACGATCCGCATTCGACAGGTTCCCGGGACGGTTCGAGGCGGTCAGGGGCTCGCTGCAAGATACCGAGCCGATGCCGTTCGCCGCGACCTTCGGGAGGCGGGTCAGGTCCGGGCGTGTGCTCCCCGTTCGATGCGGGTGGCAGGACCCTTCACCTGGTCGCGGCCCGCGAGCTTCGCTTCGTACAGGTAGTCGTCGGCCCGGTCGAGCAGGCGTGTCACTTCTTCCCCGTGCTCGGGCCAGCTGGCGACACCGATGCTGATCGTGACATTGGCCGGCGTGCGGCTGCCGGGAATCGCGATCGGGTTCTCGGCGACTGCGCGGCGCAGGCCCTCCGCGACCGTCAGCGCCGCGCTCGAGTTCGTTTCCGGCAAGGCCACGACGAACTCTTCGCCACCGAGACGCGCCACGAAATCCCCGCCTCGAACCCGGTTCTGGATCACCCGGGCGACGGACCTGAGAGCCGTGTCACCGGCCGCGTGTCCGTAGGTGTCGTTGAACTGCTTGAAGTAGTCGATGTCGATCGCCGCGATCGAGATCGGGCGGCCGTGGCGCCGGACTCTCGCGACCTCACCATTCCACCTGTCTTCGAACGCACGCCGGTTGAGGAGGCCGGTGAGTCCGTCGTTGGCGGAAAGAACGTGCGGCTTCTGCATCCGCAGGTTCACCAGGGTGCCGAGCATTCCCATCGTCCCGAGCAGCACGAGGCGCACTCCCTGCGTGCCGATCTCGAGTTCCGTCAGGCCACCGGCCGCGGCGCCGATGACGACGATCATTCCGTACTGGAGCACGGCGAGTCCCCCGGCCACCGCACAGGCCCGGTGGTCCAGCCGCATGCTGGTTGCGGCGAGCGCAAGAAAGTAGACCGGGAACGCCACCGGGTTCATCAGGGCCATGTCCGTCCGGCCGACGAGCAGGAACACCCCCAGCGTGACGCTGACGATCGTCAC
>JAENXO010000282.1 GCA_016649455.1 Gemmatimonadota bacterium
GGACCGGGACAATCGTGGTCCCGAGCGCCGCGGCGGGTCAAGCCCGGCCACGTCACGGAGCAGGGCAGGGGTTCAGATCGTCGTCAGAGACCGGTCCGGATCGCAGCCTGGATGTCCTGTCCGGCTCCGGTGCCGGTGTACTTGACCCTGCCGTCCGAGTCGAGCACCACGATGTAGGAGGTGTTCGGCGCCTCGAATTCACGGACTGCCGCGCCCCGCTCGTCCCACAGGGTGGGGAACGGGACCGGGAGCTTCTCGAGGTGCTTACGGATTCGTTCCGGAGACTGGTTAACCCCCACAGCGACAGCGTAGAAGTCTACGCGGTCCCCGAACTCGGCATGCGCTTCGAGCAGCCGCGGGTGGAGCGCCTCGCAGTTCTCGCACCAGGTCGCCCAGAACTCGAGCAGCACGGGCCTTCGGCCGATCGACTCCGAGAGGTCTACGGTTCCACCGTCTCCGTCGAGCCGCTCGAGCGTCACCCCGACCGGGGTGGCCCCGCGCTCGATCCCGATCTGCAGCGTCTGAGTAGAGCGGTCCGGAGTGTCGGGAGCGCAGGCTGCGACGACCAGAATGCCTGTTATGACCAGCAGCTTCCCGTAGATGTTCATATCCGCCGCTCCAGCGTCGCTATCCCCATGCAAGCCACCCATGCCAGGCGTACCAGACGGACATCGCGACGAGAGCGACGCCCGAGGCCTTCTTCAACCAGCCCATCCACGGTCCCGCCTTCGGCAGAACACTCAACGAGCCAGAGAAGATCCCGACGACCACGAGCAGGGCCGTCATCCCGAGCGAGAACGAGAACAGGTAGAGAAAGCCGAGCGCAGCGCTCTGCGTCGTTGAGACCCAGGTGAGCACCGCTGCGAACGCCGGAGCTCCGCAGGGCGCCGCTACCAGTCCCGACGTGGCGCCGAGCAGGAACACCGCCGGATACGAGCCGGAACCGAGACTCCCGGCCCACTCGGTCAGCCGACGCGGCGCGGAGACCGGGATCACGTCCAGCATCGCGAGACCGAACACCGCGAGCAGCACCGCGATCAGCAGCTGCGCCCACCAGGCCGAGGCGAGCGACCCGAATAGGGAACCACTCAGACCGGCCAGCAGGCCAGCAAGCGCGTACAGCAACGCGAGGCCCATCACATAGGTCAGCGTGAGCCCCGCGATCCGGCCGCGGCTCGCATTCTCGCCCGCCGTTCCCGTGATGATGCCGGCGGTGATCGGGATCATCGGGTAGATGCACGGCGTCAGGCTCGTCAGCACCCCCGCGCCGAACAGGAGCATGACGGCGAGCAGTGGGCTGGCTTGGAGGGCGTCTCCCAGCCCCGTTTGAAGCGCGAAGAGCGAGTTCATGGCATCAACGGGTACGAAATCCGGTAGACCGGGGCCAGCCCCCGCCGTTGATCCGCAGAATCGCCTGAAATCCTCTCCCTGTCTCCTTCGCTCAGTTCCGCCGGGGCAATTTCATCGTGGCCAGGACGCCGGCATGGTCCGACGGCCATAGCCCGGTGTCCGTGAGATCGGCGATCCGGCTTCCGAGGACACGCGTGCTTACGGCCCCCTGGATCCCCGGCTCTAGCAGGCCGAAGTCGCCTCGCAGCATGATCAGGTCTACCCGTCGGTCGCGAATCGACTGGCGAATACTCAGGTCTTCGGTCTGACAGCAGGTCATTCCGCCACCCGACTGGCTCCATGCGTCCTCGAATTCGTAGGCGAGCAGGTCCTCGTAGGTCGCGGTGGAGGCGCCATAGGCATCGGTGTTGTAGTCACCCACCGAAACCACTGGCAGATCCACTCCGATCGTGGCCGCCAACTCTCCAGCCTGCAGTCGCTGCAGCTGCTCGAGCCCGGGTACGATCGAACCGTCCGCCCGATCGGCCGGCTCGAGGTGAGTGGAGGCGAAGCGCAGCTTGAGCCCGTCGATCGTGGCATCGACGGAAGCCCAACCGCGGTAGATCGGGAACGGGATCGACGGATCGGCAAACGGTCCTTCGCCCAGGTTGTAGGTGAACCGGTGGGCCTGCGGATTCTCGGTAGCCACGTCCGTCCGGGCAACGACCAGGTCGTAGTCGGTCAACCGGATCAGCATGCACTCGCCGATGAACGCACAATCGGGCGGTGGCGCACAGTTCTGATCTCCGGCGCAGGGAACAGAGGGCAGCGTGACCGGCATGATTGGTGTCTGGAAGTTCTGCGACTTTGCGGCCACGGCGTAGTCAGGCCCGAGCGCCGCGAGCAGCATCGCCTCGTAGTCGAGGATCGGAACGAACTCGGCGCCGTCGAACAGTTCGAACAGGGTCACCTCCTGGAAGCCGATCAGGTGCGGCCCGAAGCGCGCCGCCTCCTCTCCCAGCGCGGCGGCACGGCTCGCAAAGTCGTTCGCCAGCACCCGGGCGAACGACTCTCCCGCGGCATACTGGACCAGTTCCGGGGGAACGCCGAGCGCGTCCTCGATTGCCGCGCCGATGAACACATTCCAGTTCATGAATCCGATCCGGCCCTCGTCAGCCGCGTCCGCACGTTGTGCGGCCAGATCTACGACGGAAGTGTCGTCGAGTTGAGGTCCTGTTACTGCGTCCGAGTCACAGCCCGCGGCGATCAGCAGACCGGCGCACGCGAGCAGCTTCCAGCGTGGAGCGAGCATGACGGATTCCTCCGCTCGATGGTTCGGCGGGGGACACGGGGGGAGTGTGCCTCGCGATCGGGGCCGCGATCTCCGTCCCGCGGGGGCACGTGCGGCGACTGCGCACGTCCGGGCGGAGGCGCCACCGGCGTCCGGCGGCGCAATGCAGAAAATAACACTTGTGGCTCGAGATGCTATCGACGACCTGCCGGGCCAAACCCTGGTCTCACCCGGCCGTCTGCGGCTCCGGTACCAGACGCGGTCCGGATAGATCGGCGTCCTCTGGCTCGACCAGGATTTCCCGCGCGATCGCCCGGTCCAGGGCGAGTTCCGTTTCCCCCACCTTGATCACGCAGGCGGGCTGCTGCTGAACGATCGTCACCGTGGCGCCAGGGACGACGCCGAACACGGTCAGCGTCCGATGCCGCTCGGTCGCGGTGGCTCCGAGACAGAGGACCGTGGCCTGCTGACCGGGGCGCAGTTCGGAAGCCGCCCTAACATTCTCCGGCAGATGTGTGCCGTCTCCGGCCAGCGGCAGAGATTTTCGGCGCCGGAAGAACTTCCGGAACAGTCCGACTGCAGCCGGCGTCTCCGGAAACTCGTACTGGCAGCTCGGACAGCGCACGAGCCGGCACATTGACCCGAGCGGGCAGCCGTGGGCACAAAGCGTGTCGCCGCGGGCAAACTCAAACCCGCACATCGGGCAGATCAGGTAGTCCCCAGCCATAGCCCCAGCTTGTTCACGAGTCCGCCGATCAGGATGGCGAAGGGAAAGATGAACGCGACCATGCCGAGCGCCGTCTTCTTGCCGTGCTCCTTGGTGATCATCAGGAGAGTGGCGAAGCACGGCATGAACAGCGTGATCGTGACCATCGCCACGAGGATCTGGTGCTGCGAGAGAATCGCTCCGGCGCCCGTCGCGGCGTCCAGCACGTAGACGGCGCCGAAGTCCCGGCGCATGAAGCCGACCAGCAAAGCGTTGGACATCTCGGCCGGAAGACCGAGCCAGCCGACCACCAGGGGCTCGGCCGTATAAGCGATCTGGGTCAGCGCGCCGACGGCGTTGAGAAAGAACAGGATCGCCGTTCCGACCAGGAACACCGGGATCACTTCCTTCAGGTACCAGTCGATCCGGCTGTAGGTCTTCGTCACGACGTTTCCGAGCTGTGGCTTCCGCATCGGCGGTAGCTCGAGAATGAAGTCTGAACCCTCACCCGGGAACACCTTCGCCGTGAGCCAGCCGACGAGCAGGATCACGCCCGCCATGATTCCCATCCACACCAGCGCTCCGGCGGGTGAGAGAGCCGCCATCAGGGCGAGCAGCACTCCGAGCTGGGCGGAGCAGGGGACCGCGAGCGCGAGCAGCATGGTCGTGACGAGTCGTTCTTTGCGCGACTCCAGCACCCGCGTCGTCATCGTGGCCATCGTGGTGCAACCCAGCCCGAGGATCATCGGAAGCACCGCTTTGCCGTTCAGTCCGATGACCCGGAACACGCGGTTCAACATCACCGACATGCGCGAGAAGTAGCCCGAGTCCTCCAGCACGCTGAACACGAGGAAGAACACCGTGACGATCGGGAGCACGATGGCCAGCGCGTAGCTCAGCCCCATCGTGATCTGGCCGAACGGACCGACGAGAAAGTCATGAATCCAGCGCCGGATCGACTGCCC
>JAENXO010000201.1 GCA_016649455.1 Gemmatimonadota bacterium
CCGATTGATGACGCGCCGGTACAGATCGTTCAGGTCCGAAGTCGCGAATCGACCGCCATCCAGCGGAACCAGCGGGCGCAGATCCGGCGGAATCACCGGAATCACGTCCATGATCAGGTGCTCGGGATCGTTCCGCTTCGCCGGATCCGGATCGCTGCCGCGGATCGAATCGATCACCTTGAGCCGCTTCAGCTTCTTCTTCTTCCTCTGCTTCGAGGTCTCCGTGGCCACCTCGATGCGCAGCTGATTGGCGAGTCGCTCGAGTCCCTTTCCGTCACGATTCTTCTGCGTAACCGGACGGTCATCCGTGTCCAGGTTTCCGAGCAGCGTGCGGACGCCCTCGGCGCCGATCTCCACCCGGAAATCGGTGTCGCCTTCTTCCCGGGCCTTCTCGGTGAGATCCCAGTACTCATCCTCGTCCAGGGCCTGCTGGTACTCGACTTCCTGCTTGCCCGGATTCGTGACCACGTACGCCGCGTAGTAGATCACGCTCTCCAGGTCACGGAGCTTCATTCCGAGCAGGTAGCCCATCTGCGACGGAAGTGTCTTGAAGAACCAGATATGCGCAACGGGAACAGCCAGCTCGATGTGGCCCATCCGTTCACGGCGGACCTTCGACAGCGTGACCTCGACTCCGCACTTGTCGCAGATATGTCCCCTGTACCGGATCCGCTTGAACTTCCCGCAATGACACTCCCAGTCCTTGACGGGACCGAAGATGCGTTCGCAGAACAGTCCATCCCGTTCCGGCTTGAACGACCGATAGTTGATCGTCTCGGGCTTCGTGACCTCTCCGAAGCTCCAGGATCGGATCTCGTCAGGTGACGCGATCTTGATCTGGATCCAGTCGAAGTCGGCCGAGCTCGTTCCGCGGTGGCGGGGAAAGTCGATCATCCTGTTAGACCCCTCTTGTCGCTGCGTTGCGTCAGTTCGCGAAGATCGAATCGTCGTCGTTGCTGCCCAGCTCCACGCTCAGTCCCAGAGCCTGCAGCTCCTTGACCAGGACGTTGAAGCTCTCCGGAACACCCGGCCGCGGCAGGTTCTCGCCCTTCACGATTGCTTCATAAGCCCGGCTTCTTCCCGTCACGTCGTCCGACTTCACCGTCAGCATCTCCTGGAGAGTGTGTGCCGCTCCGTACGCCTCGAGCGCCCATACCTCCATCTCCCCGAATCGCTGACCACCGAACTGGGCCTTACCGGCCAGTGGCTGCTGCGTAACCAGGCTGTAAGGCCCGATCGAGCGCGCGTGGATCTTGTCGTCCACCAGGTGGGACAGCTTCATCATGTAGATCTCTCCGACCGTGACGTCGGCGTCGAACGGCATGCCGGAGCGACCGTCGCTGAGCCGCATCTTTCCGCCCGGCGTCAGGCCGCCCTTCAGCATCAATTCGACGACGGCCGCATCGAGACCCGACTTCAGGCTCCGCTTGCCCACCAGCTCGGCGGCGGCGGGCCAGTCTGCTTCCTTGAGCTGGGCCGCGGTACTCGCTCCGGACGCGGCACGAGCCACCTCGAGGGCGTATTCGCCGATCGCTCCGAGGAACTGCTTCCCGTCCTTGTCAGACTTGGATTGCAGGTACGCATCGAGACTCCGACCCAGACCGGCGGGATGACCATTTCGCGCCGGCTCGAAGTCTCCCTCGAACCGCTGGATGCCACCGACGAAACTCTGGATGGTCTCCGAGTCTACACTCGGCGTCTCGACATCCGGGGCCAGGAACCGCCCGGCCCAGAACGCGCCGCCCAGCTTCAGCAGGGCTCCGATCTCGTCCTCGGTCGCTCCCTGGAACACCGGGGTCTGCGCACGGAATCCGAGTTGCCGCGCGGCCCAGCCCAGGTGCGTCTCGAGGATCTGACCGACGTTCATCCGGCTCGGAACTCCGAGCGGATTGAGGACGATGTCCACCGCCGTGCCGTCTGGCAGAACCGGCATGTCCTCCTCAGGTACGACGCGAGCGATGATTCCCTTGTTTCCGTGCCGACCGGCCATCTTGTCGCCGACCGAGATCTTCCGCTTCTCCGCCAGGTAGACCTTCACGAGCTGCACGACACCTGGTGAAAGCTCGTCGGCCTGGAACACGCGGTCGATTCCTTCTTCGGTGCGCTCGCGAATTCGCTCGACCCGCCGCTTCGATTCGTCTATCACTCGACGCGCTTTGCGACTCGCGTCTTCGTTCTTGACCTTCAACGTGCTGAGATCGACTTCACCGAAATCGAGGTCGGCGATTACCGATTTCGTAAGCTTCTGCCCTTCCTTGAGCAGCGGCTCGATCGTCCCGCGCTTGAGGAACAGCGCAACCGTCTGTCCCTCGACCGCGCTCCGAAGCTCCAAGTCGCGGGCCTCGACGACGCGCGTGATCTCCTCCCGCTCAGCCTCTCTGAGACGTCCGATTCGCTCACCATGCTCGCGCTCGAGCAGGGGATCGTCGATCCGACGCGAGAAAATCTTGACATCGATGACCGTTCCCTCGACGCCCGGCGGGACGCGAAGGGAGCTGTCCTTCACATCCTTGGCCTTCTCGCCGAAGATCGCCGTGAGCAATTTCTCTTCAGGCGACAGCTCCGTCTCGCCCTTCGGAGTGATCTTCCCGACCAGCAGTTCGCCGGTCTTCACGGCTGCTCCGATCCGCACGATTCCACGTTCGTCGAGGTCGACGAGCGCTTCCTCGGACACGTTCGGAATCTCGACCGTGATTTCCTCGGTTCCACGCTTCGTGTCGCGGACGTGAAGCTCCAGCTCCTGGATATGGACCGACGTGAACACGTCGTCCTTCACCAGGCGCTCGCTGATCACGATCGCGTCCTCGAAGTTGTGGCCGTACCACGGCATGAACGCGACCGTGACGTTCCGACCGAGCGCCAGCGCTCCGAAGTCGGTGGACGCCCCGTCCGCAATTACCTGGCCCTGGGCGATCTTCTGGCCGACCTCGACGATCGGACGCTGGTTAATCGCGGTGTCCTGGTTCGTGCGCCAGAACTTCTTGAGCCTGTAGCGGTCAACCTGTGACAGCCGGGCCAGCGGCGCCTCGTCCTTCGACGGAGAGGCCCCCGTGTCGATCACGATCTCGTCCGCCGTGACGTGGGTCACGGTTCCACCGCGGCGAGCCGACACCACGGAACCGGAGTCCTTCGCGACCTTTTCCTCCAGTCCCGTCCCCGCGAACGGGGCCGCGGGGAACAGCAGCGGAACAGCCTGCCGCTGCATGTTCGAACCCATGAGCGCGCGGTTCGCGTCGTCGTGCTCGAGGAACGGAATCAGTGCGGGCGACACTGCCACCAGCTGGTCAGGCGCCACGTCCATGAAGTCGATCTCGTCGGGCGGCAACAGGGGATAGTCATCCCGGCGCCGGCACAGGACGAGATCGCGGACGAACGTGCCGTCCGAAGCGACCACCGCGTTCGCCTGGGCGACTGCGAAGTCCTCTTCCTCGCTGGCCGACAGCCACTGCAGCTCGTCCGTCACCTTTCCGTCGGTGACTTTCCGATACGGCGTCTCAAGGAAGCCGAGCTCATTGAGCCTGGAATAAGTGGTCATCGAAGTAATGAGACCGATATTCGGACCCTCGGGCGTCTCGATCGGACACATCCGTCCGTAGTGCGAGTAGTGAACGTCGCGAACCTCGAATCCGGCCCGCTCACGACTCAGGCCGCCCGGGCCGAGGGCGCTCAGACGCCGCTTGTGCGTGAGCTCGGAGAGCGGATTCGTCTGGTCCATGAACTGGCTGAGCTGCGAGCTGCCGAAGAACGCCTGGATTACGGCGCTGACCGTGCGCGCGTTGACCAGGTCGTCGATCGACATCCTCTCCGGGTCGCTATTGATCGACATCCGCTCCCGGACCAGCCGCGCCATGCGTGACAGGCCTACGGAGAACTGGTTTGCGATCAACTCACCGACCGACCGGACCCGACGATTTCCGAGGTGGTCGATGTCGTCCGTGTAACCCCGCCCCTCGTGGAGCTCGATCAGGTACCTGACGATCGCCACGAAGTCCGACGGCTGGAGCACCACCACGTCGCTGTCCGGCAGCTCGAAGTCGAGCATCCGGTAAACGTCCCGCAGGCGATGGTTGACCTTGTGACGCCCGACCCTGCCCAGATCGTAGCGCTTCGGGTTGAAGAACAGCCTGTCCAGCGCCGTGCGCGCCGTCGCCAGGTTCGGCGCTTCGCCCGGGCGCACGAGTGAGTAGATGCTGTGCAGCGCGTCCGCCTCGCCGTGTGTCGGGTCCTTGGCCAGGGTGTTCTTGATCAGAGGAGATTCACCCCTGGGTCCGCCGGTGAACACCAGCGCGTCCCGAACTTTCTTTTCCTTCAAGCGCGTGAACTGCTTCTCGTCGAACTCATAGCCCTTCTCGGCGAGAACCTCACCGGTCTTCGGGTCCACGACATCCGCTGCCAGCCTTGGCTTCTGGCTCCAGTCACGTCGCATCACGAGGTCCTCGTACGACCCCCTGAGGGGGATGAACGCGGCGCTCGAAAAGACTTCGATCTCCGGAACTTTTGCGCGCACCAGCCGCTCGACGAGCTCGTCCGTGACTTCTTCAGTTCGGCGCGCGAGGAACGCCTCGCGGTTGTCGTACCCTTCGATCTTCTTGACACCCGCCGTCTTGAAACGACGGAGGAGCGTGTCATCCAGATCTTCTCCTACCTTGGCCAGCGACTCTCCCGACTCCGGATCATCGATGTCCGCCGCGAGCCAGAAGGGAGTTTCGACGTTCGTCGGATCGTATCCCTTCAGCTCCACCTTCACGGGTTTGGCGCCGGATTTCTTATCGAGGATTGAATGGGCTACCAGGGTCCCGATCACTTCGCGCCTGGCCGTCCGATCCTCGGCGATCTCTTCCAGCGCTACGTTCCGCACCGTATAGAACAGTTCGAGGATGTCCGCATTCGTTCCGTATCCGAACGCGCGCAGCAGCGCAGTCGCCGGGAATTTCTTCCGCTTGTCGATGTGGACGTGAATCACGTCGTGGATGTCGAGCGTGAATTCGACCCACGATCCCCGGAACGGGATGATCCGCGCCGAGAACAGACGGGTCCCGTTCGGATGGACGCTTTCCTCGAACACGACCCCGGGCGAACGATGGAGCTGGCTGACGATCACCCGCTCGGCACCGTTCACGACGAACGTACCCTGTTCGGTGAGCAGCGGGAGATCTCCGAGATATACCTCTTTCTCGAGAATGTCCGCCGGGCGCTTCTCGCCTTCCCCGAGGTCCTCGAACATGACGAGCCGCAGAGTCGCCTTGAGCGGAGCGGCGAACGTCATGTCGCGCTCCATGCACTCCTCCACGGAGTACTTCGGCTCACCGATCGAGTAGTTCACAAACTCGAGCGAGTAATTCTCGTTCACGTCCGTGATCGGGAAGATCTCCTGGAACACCCGCTCGAGACCTACGTCCTGGCGCTCCGCTTCGGGGCCGGACCTCAACAGGCGGTCGAACGCCTCCAGCTGCACTTCGAGGAAGTGCGGC
>JAENXO010000112.1 GCA_016649455.1 Gemmatimonadota bacterium
AATCTCGTGGACGGATATGTGACCGAAGTGCAGATAGGGAGAGAGTCCGCTCGCCGCATCTTCGTCAGGATGATTGCGCTCGTCGGCGTATTCGGACAGCCGGTATCGGAGAAATTCCTGCAACCTGAGGCCCGCCGCCCGCGTACCGCCACGCAGCCCCACGGGACCGACCGAGTGGTCCAGCGGCAGGCTCGCCAGGTCAGGTCCCCCCTCGGACAGCGCGGAGTCGGCGGAGGGCCATCGATCCAGGATCGAGACCGGGATGACCGGCGCCGCGATTCCTTTCAACCGCTCCAGCGGATCGGTTTCGGGCGTCTGGCCGAGGTAATCCGGCAGCGACTTCTGCAGGTATCTGCGAAACGTGTAAGCGGACGGGAATGACCTCGGGGTCCCACGCATGGGCGCAAGACCGTTCGAGTCCACTGCTTCGAACCGCACAGTGACGCGATCCGCGGCTGCCGACAGCATGTCCGGGATGAAGAACGTCGGATAGTCGTCGGTGACGACGACCGCGGCGGTAGCCGCCAGCTCCGCCAGAAGCCCCTTACCCGCTCCGGGATTTGGCTCGACGAAGGGGTACCACGCCAGGCCCTCGCGACCCCGTGCGTCCAGTGCGTTGTCGGCCATTCCATCCAGTACGAAGCGATGGAATCGGTCAGACGCCCACTCGTAGTCGCATCGCAGCGCCTCGAGAACCACCAATCCACGACCCAACTCGCAAGCCCACTCTACTGCTCTTTCGAGTGCGAAGTTGAACGTCGTCCGGCGAGCGCTCGTCATCCAATAGAGGACGTGGGCACCGTTCGGGTCAGGGACTCGGTCGTTCAGTGTTCTCACTCGTGCCGTCGGAACAACGGAATCCAGCATCCTGCCTCCAGACCAATCTTCGGTGTTAATTCTTTGTCCATGTTTCATAAATAGACAAACACTTGACAGACTAATCTGTGTCCACTATCATGTTGGACAGTTGGTAAACACTTGCAGGTCGCCCGATGGCGAACTGAGCGGAATAGATCGCAGCACCCGATTCGCAACAACACGATTTCAAGGAGATATGAAATGTATCGCACGATGCTCACTTCGGCTGGCGCAGCCCTGGCACTGATCGCGACCGTCGCAACGGCTCCGGCCCAGATGGCTGACGCGCCCCTGGTTCCGATGATGGATCACTACGAGACGAAGACTATCGAGAACGACATCGTGGAAGTTGCTACCGCGGCTGGAACCTTCAACACGCTCCTTGCCGCCGCCACTGCAGCAGATCTGGTGGACGCGCTGAAGAGCGAAGGTCCGCTCACGGTGTTCGCTCCGACGGACGAGGCGTTCGCCAAGCTCCCGGCGGGTACCGTGGAGACACTTCTCAAGCCTGAGAACAAGGAGAAGCTGCAGGCGGTTCTCCTGTATCACGTGGTAGAGGGCAAGGTCACGGCTGAAGAGGTCGTCAAGCTGACGTCGGCCAAGACCCTGGAGGGAGATTCCGTGGACATTTCCGTGAAGAACGGTAAGGTGTACGTGGACAATGCGCAGGTGATCGCTGCCGACGTGGAGGCCAGCAACGGCGTGATTCACGTGATCGACGCGGTAATTCTTCCTTCGATGGACTGACACTTGATTCACGGACTCGCGGGGCAGGGGACAAAGACGTTCCCTGCCCCGTTTGCTTTGAATGGCTGGAGCGGAAGAGATGGATGAGTCCCCTGTGTACCTGGTACTGGGCGGGACCGGTGGCATCGGCTCCGAGTTGACACGACATTTGACGGGAGCCGGCGGCTACGTCCTTGCCGCAGGTCGGGATGAGAGCAGACTCTCTGAGCTCAGCCGGCAAACCGGGGCCGAGACCATAGCCACCGATGCGACAGGATTCGACAACGTGGAGAAAGCGGCTGGCCGGGCGCTTGCGTTGTGGGGCCGTCTCGACGGTATCGCGAACTGCGTCGGGTCGGTGCTACTGCGCCCCGCGCACATGACATCGGAAGCAGCATACCGGGAGACCATCGCACTGAACCTCGACACTGCATTCGGCGCCGTTCGAGCCGGCGGCAAACTCCTCGGCCAGGGCGGGTCCGTGGTTCTCGTCAGTTCGGCGGTCGTGCGCAGCGGTCTGCCGAATCACGAGGCAATCGCGGCGGCAAAAGGTGGCATCGAAGGTCTGGTCCGTTCAGCTGCCGCCACCTACGGGCCAGCTGGAATCAGGGTCAACGCCGTAGCACCGGGGCTTGTGCAGACTCCGCTCACTGCTCGAATCACCTCCAGCGAGAGAGCCGCAGAGGCTTCTCGATCATTGCACGTTCTCGGTCGTTTCGGCGAACCCGCGGAGATTGCTTCTGCCATCGCGTGGTTGCTCGATCCGGCCCAGGGCTGGATAACCGGTCAGGTCATTGGAGTGGACGGGGGGCTGGGCAGCGCCCGGACGATGCCTCGTGCTTGAGTCACGCGAATTGACCTTGCTTACCGGCGCGACCGGGTATGTCGGAGGGCGTCTACTGGAACAGCTCGAGTCCGCTGAAATCCCGGTCCGCTGCATGGCACGTCGCCCGGAGAACCTGGCGTCGCGGGTAGCGGACACGACCGAGGTCGTTCGGGGAGACGTGTTTGACCGTGACAGCCTGGCACGCGCGATGACGGGCGTGAGTACTGCTTACTATCTCGTTCACTCGATGAGCGACGAGGGAAAGTTCGAGGTACTGGAACGGAAGGCTGCCCGGCTGTTCGGTGAGATCGCTCGGGCGGCAGGTGTCCGGAGAATCGTCTATCTGGGTGGACTTGGTTCGGGAGAAGACCTTTCGGCGCATCTCGAAACGCGGCAGGAAGTCGGGCGGCTGCTACGCGAATCCGGCGTTCTGACACTCGAGCTGCGTGCCTCGATCATCATCGGTTCGGGCAGTCTCTCGTTCGAGATGATCAGGGCGCTGGTGGACAAGTTGCCGATCATGACCACTCCATCCTGGGTGCGGGTCCTTGCACAGCCGATCGCGATCGAAGATGTCGTGGACTACCTGATGGAGGCGCGAGAGCTGAACACCGATGGCAGTCGGGTATTCGAAATCGGCGGCGCCGATGTCGTCAGCTACGCGGACATCATGCGCGAGTACGCCGATCAACGAGGGCTGAGACGACTGATGATCCCTGTGCCGGTCCTGACCCCGGCCCTGTCGAGCCTTTGGCTGGGAATCGTCACGCCGTTGTATGCCAGGGTCGGTCGAAAGCTGATCGAGGGGGTTCGGAACCCGACCGTCGTGCAGGATGATTCCGCCCTGAGAGCGTTCAGCGTTCGGCCGCGCGGCATGTCGGAGGCGATCGCACGTGCCCTTGCCAACGAGGACCGCGAGTACGCCCGTACACGGTGGTCTGACGCCGGAAGCGGAGATGCGGAGCACGGAAGCTCCACGGCTCCTCGAGGCCGCAGAATCGTGGACAGCAGGACTTTGCGTGTGCGTAGCGACGTGGAGCAGGCGTTTGGGCCCGTGCGGCAGATCGGAGGCGACGTCGGCTGGTACTTCGGGGACTCCATGTGGAGAATTCGTGGTTTCTTCGACAGGCTGGTCGGCGGCCCGGGCCTGAGGCGTGGTCGGAGAGACGCCCGAGATCTCAGGCCTGGAGATGCACTGGACTTCTGGCGGGTGGAGACTATCGAGCCGGACCGTAGGCTCCGCCTCAAGGCCGAGATGAAACTGCCCGGACGGGCATGGCTGGAATTCGAGGTCACGCCCGATGGCCCCGGGTCGAGAATCACGCAGACTGCCATCTTCGACCCTGCCGGCCTGGGCGGCCTTCTCTATTGGTACGCCCTCCTACCGGTACACCAGGTGATGTTTCGGGGAATGCTCCAGCGCATTGCACGAGCGGCAGAATTGACCTGACTGATTCGCCTCCAACTCCAACTTCGCTATATTTATTGGGCACCATCGAGAATTCCTCCCAAGCGAAGAGACCTGGCCGATTGACGTAGAGGCTGGAGGCGAGGCATGACTGAAGAACTTCCCGCGAGGTCCCGCGGGATCATACCGGAAGCCGCAAGCGCCACTTCGGTCGTGCTGCTGACTCTGGCGACGATCGCCTGTGGAGTCGGTGCCATGTTCTGGTGGCACGCACCCCTCGCCGTGTGCGCGCTCGTCGTGGGCTCTTACGTCCTGCACCTGTTCGCCATCCGGCGCGCCGCACGTGATGCCGTTGTCGCTCACTCCGCCGAAGCGAGGCGAGTCGCCCTGCTGCGTGAACAGGAGTTCGAGCAGCAGCTCAGGGAAGTCTCCCGGCTGCAGCCTGAACTCGAGAAGGAGCGGGCGAGGATGGAGGAACAGTGGCGACACCTCAAGGGGTTGGTGGACGAACGGGAGGGTCGGAAGAAGACCCTCAAGGAGTACGAGGCCAGTCTCGAATCCGTCCGCAGGGAAGCCGCGGCTGCGCTCGCGGCTGCGCGGCTCGAAGTCAGAACCCGTGAGGCGTCGGAGAGCGAATTGCGTGACCGGATCGCGGAGCTGGAAGCGGACCGGGTCAGAGCGATCAAGGCGCTGCGGGCAGCCGCAAAGCGGCAGCCGGGGAAGCAGGCTGGAGAACGGGCCGGAAAGCAGGCCCGGGCCGCCGCCGAGGCAGAAGCCCGGGCGGTCGTGGCCGACGCCGAGGAGACGGCGCGTGCCCTGGTGGCGGTGGCAGAGTCGAAGCTCGAATCAGCCCGGGTAGAGGAACGCGAGCGGGAGCAGGCAAGCCGGGCGCTCGCCGGGCAGATCGAGGAACTCGAAGCTGCGAGGACCGAGGCGGAGGAAGCGCTGCGGGCTGTGGCCCGGGCCGGCGCCTTGAGGTCGAGAGACGTTTCGCCGACGTACGACACGAGGCCACGCACGCTCGACCAGCCCCGGCTGAGGGCGTGGCAGTTCATCGCCCACAAACGGGAACTCGCCCGGCGGCGCGAAGGCTGACTGCTCTAGCCGATCTCCTTACTCCCGAAACGCCGCGAGGCCGCCCGAAGGCGGCCTCGCAGTGCATTCATGGTCCAGCAGGCTTCGCCTGTCAGCGGCCCTTCTTCATGCTCAACCGATCGCGCCACGCGCACCAGCCGCAGTGTGCGAAGAGAGAACTGAATGCGACGAGCATGCCGGAGATCGCCAGCAGCCCGAGAAAATATACGCCCTGTTCCATCGGCCAGTTCATTTCATACCCCCCTGGAGCCATGTAGCGGTACGGCTGTGCCAGGACATTGTGTGGTCCTGGAGACGGTCGTGTACCGTCACCATATGGGGCGCGCGGACTCGCAGGTTCCATGCCGTCGGGTACTCGTCTACCGGTCATGCACTATTGTTCACGAAGTAGCCGGGACTTCCGCGCCAGACCGGCGGTCAGGATACGCTGATCAATGAATATCAGCACATAAACATGTTCTGAATCGTCAATTGAGTTTGTGACAGTCTGTCACTTGCCGGGCAGTTGGGGCGGCTCAGGCGGGAACGTTGTCGATCAGGCGCACGCCGCCGATGCGCACGGCGGCGAGAAGGCGGCCGTCCAGCATCTCGACATAGTCCACGTCGATGCCGAGCCCTTCCAGCCGGGAGCGAACCTGCTCCGCCGAGCCCCCGGCTTGCAGCACGGAGGCAAACTCGGCCGCCCTGGCTCGTGCGCCGGCATCGAGCCGTACGTTACGCGAACTCATCGCCAGCCCGTCCGCCTCACGCACGATCGGACACCCGATGATCTCGGTATCGAGGAACAGGGCGTCGGCCATGCCCCGCACGAGCTCGAGCTGCTGCCAGTCCTTTTCCCCGAAGTAGGCCCGGTCGGGCTGCACGATGTGCAGGAGCTTCAGCACTACGGTCAAGACGCCATCGAAGTGACCCGGGCGGTGGGCCCCCTCGAGCGACCTGCTCCGGTCCTTCTCCGTGACCCGGTACCGGTAGCCGTCCCGGTAGATCGCCTCCGGATCGGGAGCCAGGACTACGTGTACGCCGGCCCGCTCCAGCAGCAACGTGTCTCGCTCGAGATCCCTCGGGTAGGCCTCGAGATCCCCCTGCTCGTCGAATTGGGTTGGATTCACCAGGATGCTGACGACCGTGCGGTCGTTTTCCACCAAGCTTCGATTCACGAGCGACAGGTGTCCTTCATGCAGCGCCCCCATCGTGGGAACGAAACCGACGCTGTAACCGGCCGACTGCCATTCGTCCCGCAGCGAAGACCACCCGGCGAGGTCATCGATGACGATCACTCGTAGGTCTCATCCTCGGAGGGAAAACTGCCGTCCTTCACCGACCGATCGAAGTCCTCGACGGCTTTCAGGAGCATGCCATACCCATCGGCGAATACCCGCACGAACTTCGGCTTCACCTCCCGCTGGAGGCCTGCCAGGTCGTGCAGCACCAGGACCTGGCCATCCACCTCGATCCCAGCCCCGATCCCGATCGTGGGGATCGACACCGCCCGCGTGATCGCCGCCGCGGTCCCGGACGTGACCCCCTCGACCACGAGTGAGAAGCAGCCTGCCTGCTCGAGCCGGCGGGATTCCTCCACGAGTCGCTCCGCCGCATCTTCGCTGCGTCCCTGAACGCGATATCCGCCAAGCGCGTTCACGGATTGGGGCGTCAGGCCGACGTGCCCCATCACCGGGACACCGGAGCCGGCGATGTGCCGGACGATCTCCTCGTGCCCCTCGATTCCCTCCAGCTTCACGGCATGCGCCCCCGCGGTGAGAAACGCGTCCACCACGTCCATCGCGGCCGGAATTCCCTTCCGGTGCCATGGAAACGGCATGTCGCCGATCAGGAACTTGTCAGGAGCGCCACGCGCTACCGCCGCGATGTGGAAGCTCATCATCTCGGGTGTCGCGGGGAGCGTGGTAAGATGGCCGTGCATCACCATCGCCGCACTGTCCCCCACCAGGATGCCATCCACGGACGATTCGTTGAGGATGCGCGCCGACCACCAGTCGTAGCAGGTCGTGAACGTCAGCTTGCGCCCATCGCGTTTTGCGGCGGCGAAATCGTGCACGTTCACGGCGTCTCCTCAGGTTCCGGGTCGGAATCAGCGTCTATCAGAAGATCCGGACGCGCCGCCCCGACAAACGCCCTGTACACGGCGGCCCATGGATCGCCTTGCAGCGCGGCGAGGTTCTCCATGATCGTCCTGCGATCTCCACGCGCCAGCGGACCGGTCAGGGCTTCACTTCCGTGCTCGGCCACGTTGGCGCAGGTTCGCTCCAGGTAGGGCAGCGCCACTTCGGCCGGCAGACCCACGTCGCGGAAGATCTCCATCGCGTGCGCCCACAGCAACGTGGTGAAGTTCCCTCCCAGCACGCAGGCCGCGTGGTACCGTGGCCTGTCGCGAGGCGCGATCTGCCAGCTCGGATTCTCCAGGTCCGGGAATACGGCCTCGAATTCGGGTCCGTCGTCATCACACACGAACGGAATCCGCGGATACACGTCGGCCGGATAGAGGTCGGGCCCGAACGTGTACAGGGGGTGCATCGAGGTGGCAAGCGGCGTGCGAAGGCTGCCGGACGCATGGATCAGGAGTTTGCCTGACAGCTCCACGGATGAGAGGAACGGCGCGATCGCGTCATCCCGGATCAGCACGAGGACGACGGCGCAGGACTCGAGCGCAGCTTCGACCGTGGTGGGTGCCGGAGTCCGCCTCGACCATTGACGGACTTCCTGTCCCCGTTGTGCCAGGTAGTAGCCCAGATGGCGGGCGAGACGGCCGCTCCCGACGATACCGTATGGAGCGGCCGCGGACCCCGGCCGGTCGGTCACGATCAGGCGGGAATGACCGTCGAGGCTTCCTCGATGAGATCACGAACGAACTGGTTCCGCTCATCCACGAGGATCGCCTTCGGCTTCAGCGGAACGGAGCTGAGTTCGAAGCCCATGATGATGACTTCGTCGCCCCGGTTCACCCGGTG
>JAENXO010000563.1 GCA_016649455.1 Gemmatimonadota bacterium
ATTGCTGATTCTCGTCCTCGGTACGGTCGTGATCGACTCACTGCTGGGGCTGATCCCACCGCTACTCATGCGCTCGCTGATCGATACCGCAATTCCCGCCGGCGATCTGGGCCTCGTCACCTGGCTTGGAGTCGGAATGATAGGCGTGCCGCTGTTCGCCGGCGCCGTGAACGTCGTGCAGCGGCACTGGACGGCGTCCATGGGCCAGGGAATCGTCTACGACCTCCGGCGTCAACTGTTCGGGCACGTACAGCAGATGTCTCTCGGGTTCTTCACGAACACCCGGACGGGCGAGCTGATGTCGCGCCTGAACACGGATGTGCAGGGAGCCCAGCAGGCGGTCACGTCGAGCTTCCTCAGCGTCGTGTCGGCGTTCATCGCCGCGTCGACGACGCTGCTCGTGATGCTCAATCTCGAGTGGCGGCTCACGCTGTTGTCGGTCGCGATCCTCCCGCTGTTCATCTTTTCGTCGCAGAAGGTCGGAAAGCGGTTGCGGGTCCTGCGGCGGGCGCAGATGGAGGAAAACGCAGGCCTGAGCTCGATCATGCAGGAGACTCTGAGCGTCTCCGGTGCGATGCTCTCGAAGTTGTTCGGCCGCGCGGCGGACGAGAACCAGCGGTTCTCGGAGCGGGCCGCGAGTGTCCGAGACCTCGCCGTGAGACAGGCCACGATCGCACGCTGGTTCTTCATGACCCTTGGAATCGTCCGAGCTCTCGGGACAGCACTCGTGTTCTGGCTCGGCGCCGTGATGGTGATTCGTGGCTCACTCACGATCGGGACAATCGTCGCCCTGTCCGCCTACCTCGGCAGGCTCTACGGCCCACTGTCACAGCTAGCGAATGCCCGGGTGGAGTTCGCGCAATCGCTCGTATCATTCGAGCGGGTGTTCGAGCTGCTCGACATGCCGAGCGCGATCGTCGAGAAGCCGGAGCCGGATCGGGTCGGAGCGTTCGAGGGACGAGTCGCGTTCGAAGACGTGTGGTTCTCCTACGCCGAGTCCGGCGGCGAAGGACTGGAGAGCGTACGCCGATTCGGACGCGGCGGGGTGACAGGTGAGGAGGACGCGCCAGCCCGGGTGCCGACGGGCTGGGCACTGAGTGAGCTGTCAGTCGAGATCGAGCCCGGTGAAACGGTCGCTCTCGTTGGCCCGAGCGGAGCCGGCAAGACGACGTTCACCACGCTCGTTCCCCGCCTGTACGATCCGACCCGCGGTGCGGTCAGGGTGGATGGTAACGACCTGCGTGACCTGGCGTTCGACGCGATCTCATCCTGTATGGGTGTCGTGACGCAGGAGGCCTACCTGTTCCACGATTCGATCGGCGCGAACATCAGGTACGGACGGCCGGAGGCATCGTTGGACGAGGTCCGGGCCGCTGCCGCTGCCGCGCACATCGACGAGTTCGTCATGGGGTTGCCGGAGGGCTACGACACGGTGGTCGGAGAACGCGGCTTCCGCCTGTCTGGCGGCGAAAAACAGCGCGTGGCCCTGGCGCGAGTGATTCTCGAAGACCCGTGCATCCTCATTCTCGACGAGGCGACGGCGCACCTGGATGCCCGTTCGGAAGCCCTGATCCAGGATGCCCTCGAGACGATCATGGCGGACCGGACATCGATCGTCATCGCCCACCGATTGTCGACGATCCTCAGCGCCGATCGCATTCTCGTGTTGGACGGCGGACGCCTGGTGGAAGAAGGGACGCACGCGGAACTGCTGGAAGCGGCCGGGCTCTACGCGAGGCTGTTTCGGACGCAGTTCCGAAACGCTCAGCCGGTGGCGACGCCGCTCGCCTGAAACGAACGCCCGGCGACGTGCGCGATCTCGCGGAACCAGGCCGCACCCACTGCCAGCACTCGTTCATCGAACTCGAACCGGCTGGAATGCGCGGGGAATCCCTCTCGACCCTCCAGCCTCGCGCCGAGGCGGATGTAGCAACC
>JAENXO010000173.1 GCA_016649455.1 Gemmatimonadota bacterium
CCAATCGGAATTCCGAAGGGGAAACGGCTCGGGGCCACAACCTCTGAGAACAACCCGTCAATGCTGCCGGAGATCCGGTGCTGTGTCGGGGGCCGGACTCGGATTCGCGTCCGGTTCCCGGAATGTTACCAGAATCTGCGCCGAAATCAACCGTTCGTCACCAATCCGACCTGAAGCGACAATTCAGAACAGCAGGCGATATGTCAGCCGGACATCGATTCCGGGCAGCGGCGCAACGTCCTTCAGCAGCGAGACGTGGTTGCGCGCTTCCTCGTTCGTCAGGTTCGTGCCGCGCAATGTGATCTCGTGCCCCAACGCCCCTGTGATGAGCGCGTAGCTCACCGATGCGTTGAGCATCGTGTAGCCGGGCGTGGGAGTCTCGTAGTCCGCCACCCGGGTCTGCTTCTCGATCCGGCGCAGGTCGAGGGTGGCCCGCCACTGCCCATACTCCCACAGGGAGCCGGCGCTCCAGCGCAACGGCGGGATCAGGGGAAGCGGCATGCCCGAACCCGTCTCTTCGGCATGGACATAGTCGCTCGACGCCGTGAGGCCGAGGTGATTTCCGGGCCGGTGCAGTATCGACACCAGGAGGCTGACTTCGAACCCGTAGAACCGGGCGTCCGAATGTCCGAACCTCGCTACGGTCAGGCCGTCCAGCACCGAGTCGGTCGGCGCGAGGTAGATGAAATCGTCGAACGAATTCACGAACCCGGCGACCTGGCCGGTGACCGGTCCCTCGCGGAGAATCGCCGCCGCATCGAGACTGTAACCTATCTCGTTTCGCAGGTCCGGATCCCCGATCTCGTACAGCCGGGTGGCCACGTGCGGCCCATCGGCGAACAGCTCCACCGCGGTCGGCAGTTTCGTGGACCTGGATCCCGAGAAGGTCAGGGTGAAGGATTCGCTCACTGGCCAGTTGAGACCGAGCGAGGCCGAGAAGCCGTCGCTGTCGCGCTTCTCTCCCTCGACCGTCTCGTTGTCGCTGTTCTCCCACCGCGCTCCGACTCCGAGACTCAGCGAGCCGACCGGGATCTCCTCGTAGGCGAACAGGGCGAACGATTTCGTGTCCGTGTCGGGCATGAACGCCTCTTCCCCGGCCGCCGTCATGTCGCGCGTTCCGAATTGCGCACCCAGCGTTCCGCTCACGGGGCCGAGCGGCGCATGTGTCGCCTCGAGCCGAGTGTCGAGCTCCCGGTTGTCGAACCGGGTACCGATCACTTCCCCCTCCATCTCCTTGTGCTCGTAATCGGAGTAGCCCGCCCTGAGCTTCGCCCGGCGGATCACGCTTCCCCCGAAACTCCAAGCACCCTCCAGGTCGAACCGGAGCTGATCGAGGTCGATCTGGACTCCTTCGCCCTCGACTGTCGCCGGTTCTTCGTGCGCGTGCTCGTGTCCGGGGATCCCATAATTCGTCGAGTAGGTCGTGGCGGCGAGACCGAAATACCCGGCATCTCCCACGTACGACCCGCCCAGCGAGCCCGTGGCCGTCTCGACGGCGCTGTTCTCGATTCGTCCACTGCCGTCCGGGTCCGGTTCGTGGATGTCCGCGGCCCCCGGGATTCTCGTATCACCCGAGTTCCTCAGCAGTCCGCTGGCGTGCCACGCGAACCAGTCCGAAGACCCGTTGAGAGACAGGCCCCCGTTCAGCTCCTCATTCACGCTCCCGCCCTGGAGCTGGACGAAGCCGCGAATCGGGTGATCGGTGCGCTCCCGCGGAATCCGTTCGTCGATCGTATTCACCGCACCGCCGATCGCCGAACTGCCGTACAGCAGGGTCGAGGGACCGCGGATGATCTCGACCTGTCCGGCCAGCATCGGCTCGAGCGCCACGGCGTGGTCCGGGCCGCTGGCGGACACGTCTCCGCTGCTGACGCCGGACTCGAGGATGCGCACCCGGTCGCTCTGCAGGCCTCGAATCACGGGGCGGCTCGAGCCCGGACCATAGTAGGTCGAGTTCACGCCCGGCTGCTCGGCCAGCGTCTCACCGAGGCTGTTCCGCCCCTTGGCCGTCAACTCGCGTCCGGTGAGCACGTCCGTGACCTGGTACAGCTCTGTCTGGGTGCGCGCATCCGGTCCGACGGACGCGATGATCGGCTCGGCGTGGAACACGGGCTCGAGGACGATGCGCAGCTCGAGCTCTTCGCCGGCGGCGACCGTGATCCTCTGCACGGCCCGGCCCAGGAGGGCGCTCGTCACCTCGAGCACATGGGAGCCCGCAGGCACGGTCAGCGTGAATTGACCTTCGTCCGCGTCCACGGTTCGCCCCAGGCCGACGACCCGGATCTCGGCGTGTTCCACCCGCTCACCGGTGGGCGCCACGATCAGGCCACGCACCTCGGCCGTCGGCTGCTGGGCGGCGGCGGGTCTCCCGATGGCGGAGAGCAGGATCAAGGCGAATACGGGGACAAGGCACAGTCGGCCGTGGCGTGGCGTCATCCGTGGCGTCATTCTATTGTCTGAATCCTGGAGCACCCGATGCAGCGAATCCTCTTGATGAAGAGCGGTCGTGAAGCAGTATTCGCACATCCGGAGCAGCACGCAAACCCCCGGTCCGCGACACTTCGTCGCCAGCCCCGGCGCCGTCCACGGCATCGCCTTAATCGCCGCTCTTTGCGTCTCCTGTCTGTACACCGCCGGGGAGCTTTCAGCCCAGACCGTACCCGTCCAGAATACCCTCCCCGAGGAGTTGGCCAGCCGAATCGCCGAGCGACTGTCCGCCACCGGGGCGGAATACGGTTTCGCCTACCGGGACCTCGAGACCGGGGCGGAAATCCTGCTGGGTCCGGACACCGAGTTCCACGCGGCGAGCATGATGAAGGTCCCGGTGATGGTGCGACTGTACCGGATGGCCGACGCCGGCACGCTGGACCTGGATGCGCCGCTTCCGGTGCGCAACGAGTTCACCAGCATCTACGATGGCAGCACCTACCCCCTGACGTGGGACGATGACAGCGACTCGACGCTGTATGCCCTGACCGGTACCGCAGTTCCGACCCGCGAACTGATCGACCTGATGATCACACGATCGTCGAACCTCGCCACGAACATCCTCATCGAACTGGCCGATCCCGACTCGATCGCCGCGATGCTGGAGGAGTTCGGCGCGCAGGGCATGAAGGTGTTGCGGGGAGTCGAGGACATCCCGGCCTACCGGCACGGGATGAACAACACCACGAGCGCCCGGGGTCTGCTGGAGCTGTACACGGCGTTGGGTCGCGGAACCGCGGCGAGCCCCGCGTCGACGCGGGCCATGCTCGACATCCTGCTGGGCCAGGAGTTCAACGACGCGATTCCGGCCGGCCTTCCGGCGGGCGTGCCCGTGGCGCACAAGACTGGCTGGATTACGGAGATCGACCACGACGGCGGACTCGTGTTTCCGACCGTGGGATCGCCCTACGTCCTGGTGATTCTCACGCGAGGCGTGGAGGATGAGGCAGTGACCAGGCGCGCCGCCGCCGACGTCAGTCGAATGATCTGGGAGTCGAGGACGGCCGCGGGTTCGGCGGGCTCACAGTAGCTCAGGCTCCGCTCGCCGTCGGATCCGGCAGGGCGCCCGCCCCGACTTCTCCAGCCCGGTCCAGCGTCCACTTGGCGAGCACCGGTCCCGCCAGCTCATGTATCGCGACCATGCCGACGAAGAAGACGTACAGCTCGGCACCCCAGGTCGGAAACTCCCGGGACAGCAGTTCCGCCATCCCCAGCGCCACTCCGGCCTGGGAGATGAACGCTCCCCAGGCCGTGCGACGCACGACTTCCGGAGACCGTCCGACACGCGCTCCCCAGGAAGTGCCGAGGTAGATTGCCAGCGCGCGCACGGTGACCAGGATCAGGGCCCACATCCACACCGCGGCGAGTTCGGACAGGTGCACCGCGGCACCGGCGAGGCTGAAGAACACGGCGTACAGCGGAAGCGAGGCGGACTCCAGTACTTCCACGAACTCCGTGCCCTCGACCGGGAGGAGGTTCTCAAGCACGAAACCGGCGGTGAGAGCCAGGAGCAGAAGCTCGAGGTGGAACATGGCCGCCACCTCTACCATGAACCAGGCCATGGCGATGGTGAACAGCACGAGGTGCTGTTTGACCGAGCGCAGATATGCAGCGATCACCGCACCGACCAGCGCCCCGACCACGATCGACCCGCCGATCTCGCGCCCGAGCTCCAGCATTTCCCCGCCGTGCTGCGCACCCGCCGGGTCCAGCAGGGAATAGGTGAACGACAGCGCGATCGCGAACAACACGATCACCAGCACGTCTTTCAGTACCGTCACCCCGAGCACGGTCGTGGATACGGGGCCCTTCGACCGCGTGTCGGTGATCACGGCGATTGCGACGGACGGACTGCTGGCGACGGCGATCGCGGCGAACACGATCGCGATGGCGATCACGGTGTTCCAGGATTGTCCGACCGTGAACGGCAGATACGACCGCAGGCCGACGACCGCCGCGAACACGAACACCACGATCGTCGCGGTCTGAACGAGTGTGATCGACGCCAGGGAACGGTACGAACCGCGCAAGCGGCGGAGGTTCAGCTCGCCCCCGGCCGTCAGGGCGATCAGCGCGATCGCCAGCCCGTTGAACGGCCTTAGAGTCTCGACTTCGGCATCGGACAGGAAGCCGAGCACGCTCGGTCCGATCACCAGGCCGATTACGATGTACCCCGTGACCCGCGACAGTCCGAGCCGATTCGCTACCTGTCCGCCGATGAACGCGGTCAGGAGCAGGATGCCGAGATTCAGGGTGACCGCGGCGCCCGGTACCGGCGCCGGATCGATCTCGCGCAGGACCCAGATCACGGCGAGCAGAGCGACCAGGGCCAGGCCGCGTGACAGGGCTCCCTTCCAGTCGAGCTGCCCGTGTCCGCCGCTCAACCGACGCCGTCCGCCACGCGGAGCACGGCCGAGCCGTCAATTCCGTCGTGTTTGAGCCTGATCAACACCTCGTTCGCCTCCTCGAGCGGAAATTCCGTCACGTGGGCCTTCACCGGCACTTCGGCCGCTTCGGCCAGCAGCCCCCGGCCATCGTCCCGCGTGTTCGCCTCGACGCTCAGCAGGGATTTCTCGTGAAATACGCAGGCATCGTAATCCATCTCGGGGATCGGCGTCATGTAGATCCCCGCACAGGCCACGGTTCCACCCTTCCGCACCGCTCGCAGGGCCGCGGGAACGATCTCGCCGGCCGGGGCGAAGATGATCGCGCCGTCGGCCGAGACGGGCGGCGTCTCGCCCGGACCGCCGACCCAGCTCGCACCCATGCTCTCCGCCAGCTCGCGGTGGCTTTCGCCCCGTGTGACCACGTCCACCGTGCAGCCGCGGTGCAGGGCCAGCTGCAACACGACGTGCGCCGAGGAACCGAACCCGTACAGCGCGATGCGCCCCCCGGGGGGTACGCCGGAGCGCTGCAGCGCCCGATAGCCGATGATCCCGGCGCATAGCAGCGGAGCCGCCTGCAGGTCGTCGAATCGCTCCGGGATCGCGTACGCGAACGCGCCAGGAACCACGGCATACTCCGCGTACCCGCCGTCGGCATGGTAGCCCGTGTAGCTGGAATCAGGGCACAGGTTCTCGGACCCCGCGACGCACCAGTGGCACTCGCCGCAGGTTCCCCGGAGCCACGCGATCCCGACCCGGTCCCCGATGGCGAAGCCCTTGCACGAAGGGCCGAGCTCGTCGACGAGCCCCACGACCTGGTGTCCGGGAACGATCGGAAGGGTGTGCCGTGGAAGGTCTCCCTCGATCACGTGCAGGTCCGTGCGACACACGCCGCAGGTCTGCACGCGGACCCTCAACTCTCCCGGACCGGGCTCCGGCACCGGCAGATCGACGAGCTCGAGCGGACGCTCCTCGATCGGCGCGATCGCCGGCAGCAGCATGGCTTTCATCGCGCCCTCCCTTCCCGCGCGGCAACAGCCGTGAAACGCGGAGTGTTCTCCTGACGTACAGGCAGCA
>JAENXO010000275.1 GCA_016649455.1 Gemmatimonadota bacterium
CGGCCACGTCGGCCGTGAAGCCCTGTCCTTCCAGCACCTCGGCAAGCGCCGGCAGCAGTGCGAGTACGTTTCCAGGTCGGCAGGAGTGCCCCATGCAGCCGATGCGGAAGATTCTGCCGGACAGCGGGCCGAATCCACCCGAGATCTCGATTCCGTGCTCCGACAGCAGAGTCCGGATCACGCTGCCGGCGTCCACATTGTCCGGCACGCGCACCGCGTTGAGGCTCGGCAGCCACCAGGCATCCTCGGGGAGCATGCCCAGGCCCATCGCGACCACACCTGCCCTGAGTCCACCCGCGACCCTTCGGTGCCGCGCCCACCGCTGCTCTAGTCCTTCTTCGGCGACGAGGCGAAGCGCTTCGCGAAGCGCGTACACGTTGGTGATCGGCGCCGTATGGTGGTACGAGCGTTCATCTCCCCAGTAACTCTGGAGTAGAGACAGGTCCAGGTACCAGCTCCGAACCGGCTCGGAACGGGCGAGGACTCTCGCCATGGCCCGGTCGCTCAGGGTAAGCGGGCTCGCGCCGGGGGGGCACGAAAGACACTTCTGGCCACCGGAATAGGCGACGTCGATCTCCCACTCATCGACCCGCAGTTCGACTCCGCCCAGCGATGTGACGGTGTCGGCGATTACCAACGCACCGTGCTCGTGCGCGATGCGCGTAAGCTCCGGTACGTCCGGCTGCAGCGCGCCGGTGCTCGTCTCGGCGTGCACGAAGGCGAAGATCGCCGGACGGTGCTCCGACAGGACCGCGCCCACGGCGTCGGGATCGAGCGGCTCGCCCCACGGAGCGTCGATGCGGACGACGACTCCGCCGGCGCGCTCCGCCATGCTGGCCATGCGATCTCCGAAGTAGCCGTTCGAGGGAACCGCCACCACGTCACCCGGCTCCACCAGGTTGGCGAAGGCAGCTTCCATCGCGGCCGAGCCGGTTCCGCTGACCGGGATCGTCCATCGGTTCCGCGTGCGGAAAGTGTAGCGGAGCAGCTCCTGTACTTCATTCATCATCTGCACGAACGCGGGATCGAGATGCCCGATCAGCGTGGTGCTCATCGCCTTCAGCACGCGCGGATGAACATTGCTCGGCCCCGGTCCCATGAGCAGCCGGTCGGGCGGCTCGAGCGGGCCGACACGTGGTGGCTCAAACACTTCCGGTGACATCGGTATCGTCGGTCTCCTTCCTGGTTCGTCCGTGTATCGCCCGTTATCCGCCGATCGCCTGGCTCACCCGCTCCTCTGAAACGGAGACGCGGATCAGCCCGCGGAGATCACCGGCCTCATATCCGGTCGCCTGGTCGTCGGGATAGATGACGTCGAGCGCTTCGAGCACCCTCGGGTCCATGCTTTCCGGATTCCCGTGGCAGTTCAGACACGGCGGTGCGATCGTCAGCGGCCTGTAGTATCGCAGCTCGCCGGCCGCAGTCTCCTGAACCCAGTCGCCGGGAAGCACGCCATCGTCAGCTAGCGCCGCGTTGAAGTGCCGGATTGCCTCGATCTCTGAAGCGTCGGGCGCGTTCTCGGGGTTCCGGTGCCTCTCGGACACGCGCTTGATCGAAATCCCGTCACCGAGGCTCTCGGAAACGCTGTCGGTGAGTACCAGGGCCCGGCTGGCGCAGAACTCGATCGCCTGGACCGGACCGCCCTCCTCCATCGAGGCCACAAGGTTGGCCTGCAGGGTGGTCATCAGAGCCTGCGCCGCGGCCGCTCCCTCGGCCCGCACGGCGCCCTCTCGTGCCGCATTGAGCCCGGAATCGTTCGAGCAGGAGACGAGCCCCGCGGCGATCGCCAGAGTGGCCGTCAGGCGCACAGTGCTGCGGATCATCGGTCCTCCCGGTTGGATATGGTCATGGTGCGGTACTTGTCTTCGTCCTGTACTTCTTGCAGCCTGCCGGCCGCGGATTCGCTGCCGTTTCCATCCCACGGTGTGGCATCGACGCCCCGACCCCGCAAAGCCGCGATTGTTACGACATTTCTAACCCGCTTGTATGTAACGTGTTAACAGATACATGGCAATGAGGCGCGGGTCAGGCGTGACCCACCCTCACACCCGGTGCTCGAATCGGGTTGCTCGACCGGGAACGGTCCGTGAATTGCTCCCATTCCGGTTGGATCGAGCCGACCACGACGGTCGGACACGAAGCACCCGATCAACCGAGAGAACATGCGGCCCGGAGACCTAACGAGCGAGCGCGGTTTCACGATCGTCGAGATGCTGATCGTCCTCACGATTCTCAGCCTCGTCTCGTTGATTGCCAACACATCGTTCCGGAGCTTTCGGGAGCGGGCGATTCTCAATCGCGCCGCCCGGGTCGTGGCGGCGGATATGGCTCTCACCCGGAGTCATGCGATCCGGGAGCGACAGAACGTATCTCTGGTCGCGGATGAAGCCGGCCGGACGTACGCGATCCGGACGGCCAACGGCGACACGCTGGCGGTGCGAATTCTCGACTCGAGCAGCGACTTCGCCATCGACTCGCTGAACGTTCTCGCCGCGGGTGACTCGATCACGTTCAACTCACGCGGACTGCTCCTGACCTCGTTCGCCCGGGTCGATGTCGGACGTGCGTCCGGTGATCGACAGGTCCAGGTGAACGGCCTCGGCCGGTCACGCATCATCAAACCGTAAGGCGGAACGAAATGCGGAAGGCAACGCGGCAGTTGTGGCGGCAGGCTCGAGCGAACCTCCGGCGCGAAGACGGCTTCGGAATTGTAGAGACGTTGATCGCGTTCACGATTCTCGTCATCGGACTGCTCGCCGTCAGTGGCCTCACGCTGGCCTCTTCGACGCAGGCGCGGATCGCCGATCGGTGGAGTGATTTCGCCACCGCCGGACAGCTCACGATCGAGACCGTGCAGTTCCGGGGCTACGATTCGGCAGTCAGCGGCACGGACACGGTGTCGGTCGGTGGCAGGGATTATCCTGTGACGCTTACGGTGACGAACGTGTCCAGCCGGGTGCGCGAGGTCCAGGTCGTCGTGGACGGTATGGGACCCGCGACGGTGCGCACGTTCACGGCCCGGGTATACCGGCCCCGGTCGTTGCCGATGCCTTACGATCCGACGGGGCTCGGCTCGGGTGGAGGCGGGACGCCGTCGGACACGACCACGACTCCGCCTGACTCCGTTACGACCCCGCCCGACTCCACGATCACGGGACCGCCGGAAGGCTGCAGCGAGCAGGACTGGCTGAAGGACCAATGCTGAAAGTGGAAATCATGGATACGCGTTCGCTGCGACTCAACGAATCCGGATTCACTCTGATCGAGGCGCTAGTCGCCCTGGTGATCAGTGGGATACTTGCATCGGCACTCGTATCGCTGCTCATTGGCCAGAGCCGGTTCTACGAGCGGACCGACGACCAGATGTACGCCGAGCAGAGCCTGCGGGCGTCGATGGACCTGGTGGCGACCGAGCTGCGCATGGGGGCGCCCGGCGACCTCGTGTCGGCCGAGGCCGATTCGGTGACGATCCGGTTCGACGTCATCCGCGGGATCGTGTGCGATACCACGGGAGCCGACGCGGTCACCGCATTCGCGTTCGAGGAGATTACCGACGCCAACATCACGGGTGGGGCGGTGGGCACGGCGATGTCAGGTCCGTACGACGAGCCGTTTACCTACGCCGACGCGTGGCTGCCGACTGAGGCGGCGACCGGGTCGACCCCGAAGGCTTCCTGTGTCGCCACCGGAGCGCCCGCGGGTCTCACGGACCCGTCGTATGCCGAGCTCACCGGCTGGACATCCGGCATCGGAGCTCGCCCCGAGCCAGGATCCGTACTCCGGTTCTATGGCAACCTGAAATACCACTTCGCTCCGTCCACCTTCTTCGCGACGCGGACCGCGCTGTGGCGTGGCACCCAGGAGCTGATCGGCCCGTTCGACAACGGGGCCGCCTTCTCCTACGTGATGGTTGACGGAACGGTTCAGGCCAGCGTGTCGTCCTCCGACCTGGACGATGTACGGGCTATCCGGATTACTGCCATTGCACTGGGCGACGGGGCCAACCGCTATGACGTGCAGCGTCCCCTCGAGATCGACATTCCGTTCCGCAACTGAGCTGAAGCAAGAAGGGGCGCGCTCCCGATACACTCTGGGAGCGCGCCCCTGCCTCATCCGTCTCCGGGCTCGAGCCCGATTCACGACCCGATCAGAACGTCTCCGACCAGGTCCCCGGCACCTCGGAAAGCCCCCCGAAAGCCGCCTGGGTCGCCTGCTTCAGCTTGCAGGAGTGGTACTTGAACACCTTGTTCCCGTTGCCGATATCGGTCGCCGCCACCGTCTCGCCGAGCAGGATGTTCAGACCGGCGACCGTGGCGCCTTCCACCGTCTGGTAGCCGTTGCTCGTGATGTACCCGCCCACCAGGATCGCCCCGTCCCAGTTGAACGACCCGTTCATCGTCAG
>JAENXO010000602.1 GCA_016649455.1 Gemmatimonadota bacterium
GGCGACTGTGAGCGGCTCCGGGTCCGCGAGCTGATAGGTGCGACCCACGGAGTGTGGCAGCGCCGCCAGATAGTCGATCGCACCGACCACGAAGTCGCTCGGTACCAGGTTCAGGCGGGCCTCCGAAGCGCCCCTCAACGCCGGCAGCAGAGCGACGCTCGGCTGTCGCAACAGCCAGCGGATCACGGAATAAGGCCCGTCGTACTTCTGCGTGGCCCCGGTCTCACTGTCCCCGACGACGATCGCCGGACGATAGATCGTCGCGGGAAGCCCGCCCTGCATCCGGTCCCGGACCTCGACCTCGGCGAGATACTTCGTCTCCTCGTAGTAGTTGTTGAACTCCTGGCCCTTTTCGAGATCCTCCTCCCCAAAGATCCCGGGATGGCGACCACTCACGTAACAGGTGCTGACGTAATGGAAGCGTTCGAGCCCGGGGCAGGCCTCAGCGAAATCGAGCACGTGGCGGGTCCCGTACATATTGACTCGCATCCCGACTTCTCGCCGCACGCCGAGATCGTAGATCGCCGCCAGGTGGTGAATCCCCGTCACGTCGGAGGCGATCCGCCGAAGGCCGGCGCCGAGTCCGAGATCGGCTCGCGTAATGTCTCCCTCGATCAGCTTCACGCGACCGCGCAGCCCCGGTTCCGCCATCTCGAGATCCTCGATGCGCCGGCGCGCGAGGTCCGCGACGCCCGGCTGTACGAGGCAGGTGGCGGTCACCCCATCGGTGCGCCGGAGGACGCGGGGCAGCAACTCCGAACCCAGGAACCCCGGGAAGCCGGTGAAGAAGACCGAGCTCAACGCAGGCCCGGGATTCTGCGCATCGCGCCGAGCACTTTCGTGGCAACTTTCCGAGCGCCCGGGCGGCCTACCCACGGAGCCGACAGGTCGAGCGGTACGACGTGCTGCACCGCTATCGTCTGCGCTTCGGTGTACTTGAGCAGTCCATCGACTCCGTGCCGGCGCCCGAGACCGGAGTCCTTCACGCCTCCCATCGGCGCGTCAACCGATGCCCATGCGGCAGAATATGATTCGTTTACGTTCACCGTTCCCGCCTCGATGCGCGTCGCGAGCACCCGGGCAAACCGGGTGTCGCGGCTCCAAATGCTCGCGTTGAGTCCATAGCGGCTAGCATTGGCCAGCTCTACCGCTTCGTCGTCGGTGTCGAACGGCCTGACCGCCACCACCGGCCCGAACGTCTCCTCGGAATGAAGACGCATGTCCGGCGTCACACCGGTCAGCACGGTCGGCTCGAAGAAGAACGGGCCGATATCCGGACGGGGCCGTCCGCCCGCGCGTACCGTGACACCTTTCGCCACGGCATCTTCCACGTGCCCGGTGATCTTGGCGAGCTGCGCCGCAGATGTGAGGGAACCGAGATCCGCTCCCCAGTCCAGGCCCGAGCCGAGACGGAGCCTGCCGACCCGGTCCACGAAGCGCGCCAGGAACGCGTCATACAGGACCCGGTGCACATACAGACGCTCGATCGCCATGCACAACTGCCCGGTGCTGGCGAACGACCCGCGCAGCGCGCCCTCCACCGCCCGCGCGAGATCGGCGTCGGCCCGCACGATCATCGCGTTCTTGCCGCCGAGCTCAAGGCTCACGCCCGTGAGTCGCTCGCCCGCTCGCGCCGCGACGACCCGGCCTGTCGCAGTACTCCCCGTGAACGAGATGAAGTCCGCCGCGTCCACCAGGGCGCCTCCCGCTGCCGGCCCGTCTCCGGCGACGACCTGGAACAGGTGCTCCGGAAGCCCAGCATCCGCGAGAAGTTCCGCGACCCA
>JAENXO010000273.1 GCA_016649455.1 Gemmatimonadota bacterium
CCGCGATCCGGGATCCCAGGTCGAACAGCTTCCGCCAACCGCCCTTGACCCACAACCACTCCCCGGACTCCGGGTCCCGGACCAACGACAGCGCCCACACCGTGGTTCCGACCGCGAGACCGAGAAGCGCCAGACGATGGGTGAGGCTTCCTGGCGGCAGGAACGTCGTGAGCCGGGAGCCGAAGAACAGCGCGAGCAGCCAGTACACCGTTCCACGGCGGCCTTCGAGCACCAGCGGAGGAAGCAGCACTGCTACGGGAATCATGGACAGAACCAGCACCACGTCGACGAGGAAGAAGGACGCGTGCGGATAGATCCAGGAGGTCGACAGCAACGCCGTCAGCGCCGCGGCAGAATAGGGCCGGGACAACACATACCTGGCCGTGTCGAGACCGGGATCATCAGGCCAACTCTGGCTCTTCGACCGGAGACGGAGAAACAGGACCAGCATGAAGAAGAACAGCAACATGTGGATCAGGACGCGGTCCCGGTCGGCGCTCAGCGAGCTGGTAAACGCACGCGCGTCCGAAGCGACGTAGGCTCGCACATCTCCGACCAGAGGCCGGCCCTCACCCCGGAGTGCCCGTGGTCTCCATAGCGGCGAAGCGTCCCGGAACAGCAACTGCCTGCGGTGTGTCGCCTGCAAATCCCGCAACCGACCGAGAGCCGTGTCGATTCTGCTCCCGGTACTCGCGAGTTCCTCTCCCGCATCGAGCAGTACGAGCAGCATGGAGTCGAGTGCGACCCCAGCGGAGTCGGCAGCTGTCAGGACCCGATTGATCCCGGAGGCGAACGCCGGCGCCGCCAGGGAGTCCAGTCCCAGAGAATCGCGGGTGAGTTCCCACTCGATCTCGATTCTCTTGAGATCCCGCTGATCGGCTTCGAGCTCGAGGAATCTCCTCTGGAGACTGTTGCCTCGCGCGTTCAGCCTGCTCTGCTCGCGCTCCAGGCTATTGCGATAGTTCCTGAGGTCGGTGGCCTGCAGATTCTGCAGAGGGACGTTCTCGAAATTGTCGAGTATCGCGTCTACGCCTGCGAGGATTTCGTCGAGCTCCCGCCGCGCCTGCGAGTAGTCCTCGCTGCGGGCCATGTCGCGGTGGATCTTCCGCAGACGCTCGACATCCTGCTCGAGTCGGACAGGGACCCGCTCGAGAGGAATGGGAGCCGGTGGCGCGAGCTCGGACCCGCGTCCGAGCGTATCTGCCTGTTGTGTCTGTCCGGGAACGGGAATTCCCTGCGCGACGAGGCCCGCGGGCGACAGGAGCCAACTCGAGGCCAGCAGGCTGCAGGCAACGCCCCGTCTGAGATTCAGCACGCGCTGACTACCGGCTGAAAGCTGGCAACCACTGGATCCACTCCTTGCTCACGACTGACCGGATATGTGTTCGCCGATCAGGATCCGGCTGATCTCTTCGCGCTGAATCTGGTTCGTTCCCTCGTAGATCTGCGTGATCTTCGCGTCACGCATGAACTTCTCGATCGGGTAATCCCGCATGTAGCCGGAGCCGCCGAATACCTGGACGGCGTCCGTCGTAACGCGCATCGCGACGTCCGACGCGAAGCACTTGGACATCGCCGAGTAGATCGTCGATCGATCCTTGGGGTTGCCGTCGATATGCCGCGAGGTGGCATAGATCAGCGCCCGCGCGGCCTCGACCTGCATCGCCATGTCAGCCAGCAGGAATCTCAATCCCTGGAACGAAGAGACCGGCGAGCCGAACTGCTTGCGGTTGATCGCCCAGTCCACCGCCAGGTCGAGCGCGCCTTGCGCGATCCCCAGTGCCTGCGCGCCGACGCCCGGCCTCGACGCATCGAACGTCTTCATCGCGGTGATGAACCCCGTTCCCTCGCGGCCGAGCAGGTTCTCGACCGGAACGCGACAGTCCTCGAACACGAGCTCCCGGGTCGAGGAAGCCCGGATGCCCATCTTGTCCTCTTCCTTCCCGAAGCTGAATCCGGGAGTCCCCTTCTCCACCACGAGCGTACTGGCGCCGCGCGGTCCCTTCTCGGGATTCGTCATCACGACGACGGTATAGACCTCGGCGTCCCCGCCGTTCGTGATCCACTGCTTGATTCCGTTCAGCACGTAGTGGTCGCCGTCCCGGATCGCCGTCGTCCGGATCCCGGCCGCGTCAGAGCCGGCCTGCGGCTCGGTGAGCGCGAACGCCGCCAGCCGCTTCCCCGCGGCGATCGCCGGCAGGTACTTCGCCTTCTGCTCGTCGCTCCCGGCGATGATGATCGGCAGTGTCCCGAGCGCCGTGCCGGCGAACGCGAGAGCGATCCCGCCGCACGCCTTCGATATTTCCTCGGTGACGAGCACCATGTTCATCGTGCGATCGTCGGCGCCGACGCCGCCGTACTCCTCACCGATGTACACGCCGAACAGTCCCGCCTCGGCCATCTTCTCGACTACCGGCCAGGGAAACTCCCCGCTCCGGTCGTATTCCGCCGCCACCGGCCGGACGACTTCGTCCGCGATCGTCTTCGCCATGTCGCGGATCATCTTGTGTTCGTCGGTCAGGAAATAATCGAGCACGACACATCTCCTCAAACGGAATTCGTGATTCTCAGGTCCAGAGCATCGGATGCTGCACCCAGGTCTCGCCCTTCTCGAACAGAATCCGCACGAGCTGCTCCGGCGCGAGCTCCCGGAATGAGCCCACATCCAGCCGGCCCTCGAGACTCCGGGGAGTCGCGAGGCGCTGCAACGCCTCGACCAGCAGCTTCCCATCCAGATTCACATCGCGCAGGGAGACCTTCACACGGTCCCCCTCGACCGAAGCAGCGTAATCGCCCTCCGGATGCAGGCCCTCGTACGTGTCCGCCAGCTCCTGCAATCCTGCCGCGGCAGCTTCCAGGTCGCCGGCACCGAGCGTTACCTCGCCATTCAACCTGTGGTTCCACGGTTCGTTCACGATCTCGTGACCGTCGCTCCACGCCCGCTTCGTCGCCCCGGCATATCCCGGGCGGGCCCACTGGATGTGGAGCGCACCTCCCTGCTCCACGCGCAGGCGAACCAGGCGGCCGGTCTCTTCGATGTGCACGAACAGGTCGCCACCCTCGATTCCCGCCAGGATGTCGAACGGGATCACCGAGAGGATCCGGACCAGCTCGACCGTCACCGCCGGAAGCACGGGCTCGTCGGTCGGCTCGATATGCCGGACGATGATCGAACGGCTGGCCGGGTCGTACTCCAGCCAGTCACCGGGAATCGCAACGAGTCCCCGCTGGACGGACTCGGGGAGAGCGCCGACCACGACTCGGCCCTGGCAGCCGGGCTGATAGGCCATCTATTCCTCCGATAATGAATCCGACGGGAGCGTACAGGTTCGGTCCCATCAGCCCCCAAGGGACAACCGACCGCGCAGATGTGCAATGGCCGCCTCGAACGCTATATTCGCGCTTCACGGTCGCCGGGGACGGAAACGAGCGATTCCCGTCCTGCCACACTTCTATCTCCAGTGCAGATCCGACATGCCCGACATCGTCTTCTTCAACGGCTCGTATCTCGACAGGGACCAGGTCCGGATTTCACCCGACGACCGGGGCTTCCTGTTCGCCGATGGAATCTACGAGGTCGTCCGGTTCTATGGCGGCCGCCCGTTCGAGCTGCAGGCGCACCTGGCACGGATGGTCGATGGCCTGCGCTCGCTGCGCATCGATGGCGTCGAGGCGAGCACGGTCGAAACGGTGGTCGGCGAGCTGATGGACAGGAACGGGCTGTCGGGTTCGGACGCACTGCTGTACCTGCAGATCACCCGGGGCGCGGCGCCGCGTGTTCACCACTTCCCGGATGGAGAGACCGAGCCGACGGTGTTCGCGTCGGTCCGTGCATTCTCTTCGTCGGTGGATCCGACGGTCGGCGCCGCGGTGATCACCGCACCCGACCACCGCTGGACACGGTGTGACATCAAGACCATTGCACTGCTTCCGAACTGCATGGCCGCGCAGGAGGCACACGAGCGTGGAGCGCTCGAGGCGGTGCTGGTGCGGGATGGTGTCGCGCTCGAGGGCACCCGGTCGAGCTTCTTCGGCGTGATCGACGGCGAGGTCCGAACGGCGCCTCGCAGCAACTACATCCTGCCGAGCATCACCCGGGCCGTGACCCTCGAGCTGTGCCGGGAGAATGGAATCCCGTGTGACGAACGGCCGATCCTGCTCGAGGAGCTCGACGGCGCGGATGAGCTGTTTCTCTCAGGAACGACTACGGAGATCCTCCCGATCATCCAGATTGACGGTCGAAAGGTGCAAGACGGGCTTCCGGGGCCTGTCGCCCTTCGGCTCGCCGAGCTGTTTCGCGCCCGGACGGAGTCGGGCACGAGCTGACGTCCCGACAGGTGGTCGCCTTCGGACCTGTCTGCTGTCAGCTACCAGCGGACCTTGTCCGCCGGCACCCAGTGCGCGTCTCCATCGAAGCCCCGGCTGTGCGTCAACCG
>JAENXO010000165.1 GCA_016649455.1 Gemmatimonadota bacterium
ATCGTGAGAGCGGATGTGCCGGAGAGCCTGAAGGAGCATCGGGTCCTGGCGCTGGACATGGCGGCAGTTATCGCGGGAACGAAGTACCGGGGCCAGTTCGAAGAACGATTGAAAGCGATCGTGAACGAGATCTCAGGGAACGATGGGATCATTCTGTTCATTGACGAGCTGCATACGCTCGTGGGAGCCGGAGCGGCGGAAGGCGCCATCGATGCTTCGAATATGCTGAAACCGGCCCTGGCGCGCGGCGAGCTCCAGTGCGTGGGCGCATCGACCCTCAACGAGTACCGCAAGTACATCGAGAAGGACGGGGCACTGGAGCGGCGATTCCAGACCGTCATCGTAGAACCGCCGTCGATCGATGAAACGTTCGAGATTCTCAAGGGGCTGCGGAAGCACTACGAGGACCACCACAACGTGGAGCTCCCCGACGAGTCGCTGATTGCGGCCACGAAGCTGTCGGACCGCTACATCACGGACCGGTTTCTGCCGGACAAGGCGATCGACGTGCTCGACGAGGCCGGCGCCCGGTCACGTCTCGGGGCACAGGTGCCTCCGCCGGAAGTCCAGCAGCTTCGGGACGAGATGGACGACCTGAGCAGCCGGAAGGACGAAGCGATCCGCGACCAGGACTTCGAGAAAGCGGCCCTGCTCCGCGATCGTGAGAAGGAACTGCAGGCCGAGATCCGGCGGCGGAAAGAGGAATGGGAGCGGCAGCAGCGGGACTTCCGACCCGTGGTTGACGAGGATGCGATCTCCTTCATCGTGTCGCGCTCGACCGGGATCCCGGTGAGCCGGCTGCGGGAAGAGGAAACCGCGCGTCTGCTTCGGATGGAAGAGGAGCTGCACGATACGGTGGTTGGTCAGGACGAAGCAATCCACGCGTTGAGCAGGGCCATCCGGCGGACGCGAGCCGGGCTTAAGGATCCGAACCGGCCGATCGGAAGCTTCATCTTCTGCGGGCCTACGGGGGTCGGCAAGACGGAGCTCGCGCGGCAACTGGCCCGATTCCTGTTCGCTGTCGACCAGGCCCTGATCCGGGTCGACATGTCTGAGTACATGGAGAAGTTTTCGATCAGCCGTCTGATCGGAGCGCCTCCGGGATACGTGGGATACGAAGACAGTGGTGCGCTGACCAAGGCGGTTCGCAGGCGGCCCTACAGTGTCGTGCTGCTTGACGAGATCGAGAAGGCGCATCCGGACGTGTTCAACATCCTGCTCCAGGTGCTCGACGAAGGGCGGCTGACGGATAACTACGGCCGGGTGATCGATTTCAAGAACACGGTGCTGATCATGACGTCGAACGTCGGTGCCAGGGACATCGCGAACAGCAAGGCGCTCGGATTCGGGTCCGGGGAAGAGGCGGGAATCGACTACGACCGCATGGCCGAGCGGGTCCGGGATGAGATCGATCGCGTCTTCACCCCTGAGTTTCTGAATCGGATCGACGAAACGATCGTGTTTCATCCGTTGTCGAAGAAGGAAATCGGCCAGATCGTCCATATCATGCTTCGTGATGTCCAGGACCGCCTTTCCGAGGAAGAGTTGTCTCTTTCCCTGAGCGATGCGGCCGTGGACTTCCTCGTGGAAGGGGGATATGATGATAAGTTTGGTGCGCGTCCGCTGAAGCGGATGATTCAGAGGCACGTGGAGGATGCGCTGTCGGAGAAAATTCTAATGGGAGAATTCGCCAAAGGAGACAAGATCGCCGTCGGTGTGGCGGATGACGGCGAGTCACTTGTCTTTCAGGCGGTATCGCACAGTTCCGCGCAGTGAAATCAGGCCAGTACGCTCGGATATGCGTAGCCCTCGTCATGCTCGTGGTGGCGAGGGTCGCGCCTTTGTGGGGACAGGAACAGACTCTGTATCAGGTGCGCGTCGACAGCGTCGTCGTGACGGGAGCGTTCCGGTACTCAGACGAGGGAGTGCGTCGAGTCGCCGGCCTTAGAATCGGCGAGATCGTGAATGGACCCGACGTCCAGGCCGCGATTCAACGCCTGTTCGCAACAGGTGAGTTCTCGGATGTGCTGATCAGGGTCACGCCTCGAGAACCCAACATTTTTTACGTCGACGTGACCGAGCGTCCGCTCGTGGGAGAATTCCTGTTCGAGGGACTCGAGCACGTGAATGCGGGTACGATCCGCGATTCCGCCGGACTTCTGGGCGGAATCGCGCTTGATCCGTCGCGCGTGGTAACAGCTTCGGCTCTGACCCGTCAACTCCTGGCGGAGGCGGGGTTTCCGCAGGCAACCGTCGACACCAGCCTCCTCGCTGATCCATCCGGCCTCGACCAGGTAAACCTCGTGTTCAGAGTACACGAGGGACCGCGTCTCGCCCTCGCACGGGTGGAGTTCTCAGGAAACCGGGCGTTTACCGACTCTCAGATTCGCGGCTCGATGGAGACCTCCGAGGAGGGTTTCTTCTGGTTCCGGCCCGGGGAACTGCATCGTGAAGAGTACCGCAAAGACCTGAGTGAGAACATCCCGGGCCTCTACGGCAAGTTCGGCTACATCGACATGGAGGTCATCGGGGATACGATCGTTGTCGACACCCTGACAGGGAAGGGCCGGATCGAGATCGAGGTGAACGAGGGCCCGCAGTACCTGATCCGGTCTTTCGAAATCGAGGGCAACACTCGTTTCCCATCGGCGCAGCTCGCCGAGTACTTTCCGGATGTCGTGGAGGGCCTATTTGGAGGCGCGCGGACCGCAGAGGCGCTGAACGAGATCAGGCCGCCGTTCGACAGGGCGGCGTTCGACGAGGCGAGTCAGAAGATCGCGGATTTGTATCGCGACGCAGGCTATCTGTCGGTCAACATCGTGTCCGAAGTCGACCGTGTGCCGTCCGAGGCAGAGGGTGAGTCGCCGACGGTCGAAATGCGACTCGTCGTCCAGGAAGGGCAGCCCGCATACATCCGGTCGGTAGGCATCATCGGTAATGATTACACGCACGACGCGGTGATCCGAGGGGTCCTGCTTACGCTGCCCGGCGACATCTATTCCCAGCAGCTTCTCATCCAGAGCATCCGGAACCTCCAGACGCTGGGCTTTTTCGAGACTCTTCCGCCTGACGAGGCAATCCAGATCAAGCCGCGGGAGGACGGAGACATAGACCTGGTATACCGGGTCAGGGAAAAGCAGACGGGGAACGTCAACTTCGGGATCTCCGCCGCCGCGTCCACGGGGCTGGCCGGGTTCATCGGCTATGATCAGCCGAACCTGTTCGGGCAGGCAAAGATCGGGCACTTTCGCTGGCTGTTCGGTCGTCGGTCGCAGGACATTGAGATCAGCTACACGGATCCGGAGATCTTCGGAACCCGAAACAGCTTATCCATCGGAGCGCAGAGTTCCAGGGACCAGTTTCAGAGCTTCAGCCTGGGCACGCGGCGCCAGACCGGGGGGTTCTTCGAGTTCGGTATTCCGGTTCTCCGATTGCGGTCCACTCGGTTTTACACTGGTTACTCGTTGTTCAGCGATGACGTGTCGGACCTCGACGGTGGCCTGGGGGCGAATCAACCCGGCTACATTACCCAGGGGACCCGGAGCACGATCAGCCTTCGACTCGTCCGCGACACCAGGGCCGGCGGTCTGTTTCCGGTCTCGGGAAGTCGAAACTCGCTCTCGGCGCGATTCACGGGCGGGTGGCTCGGAGGAGACGGAGACTACACCCGCTGGGACTTCACGAGTGAGTGGTTCGCGCCCGTGGGCCAGATCGGAGGAAGCGGTGGAGGCGTCCCGATCGAGCTCGTCCTGGGCCTCGCGTTCCGCTCCGGGTTGATCTTCGGCTACAATCCGTTCTTCATTGAACGCTACTACGTCGGCGGGACGCAGGTGGGACAGCAGGTACGGGGCTACGAAGAGGCGACGATCACGCCGCGCGGACACGTTCCGAGAAATGCGCCTGTAAGCAGCGTGGAACGGGTCGGCGAGAGCTACTTCACGACTACGGCCCAGTTCGGCGTCAAACTGACGGACAACATTTTCGCCAGTGCGTTCATCGATGGTGGAAACGTGTGGGAGGTCGCGTCTGAGTTCAATCCATCGGATCTTCTTCTCGGGGCGGGTTTAGGAGTCTCCCTCGTGACTCCGTTCGGTCCGATCGGGATCGATTATGCATACGGATTCGATCGCAGAGATGTGCTTGGCAGAGCCGATCCGGGCTGGCAGCTTCACTTCCGGTTCGGCCGTCTGTTCTGAAGTCGCGCAGGATCGCGGGATTCGTCGATTGTCGGCGGGTCTCTTGTAGTCAGGCCCTTTTCCGGAGAGCGAATCGATGTACCTGGTTCGAATTACCGCCGCTGCCTTCGCGGCCCTTGCCCTGGTGGCCGTTTCGCCGGCCTATGCCCAGAACGTCCCGCCGAGCGGGACGACATTCGTGTACCTTAACTCGGCCGCGATTCTCCAGGCCGCGCCTGGATCCGCGGACGCCCAGCGGACCTTCGATCGGGAACTCGGGGAATGGCGAACGGAACTGGAACTGCAGGCGACTGCGGTAGACTCCCTCCTGCGGGACTATCAGCGTCAGGAGGTCATGCTCAGCCCACAGGCGAAAGAGCAGAAGCAGACTGAGATCCAGACCCGTCAGCAGGAGCTCCAGAATCGCCGCCTCGAACTGGAAAACCAGGCTCAGCAGCGTCAGCAGGAGCTGTTGCGCCCGATTCTCGAGAATGTCACGAGACTGATCGAACAGATTCGTGTTGAGAATAGCTACGCGATGGTGTTCGATATTTCGACCGAGGGCGTGGTGGCCGCGGCGCCTGAGCTTGATATTACAGACATCGTATTGGGGCGTCTGGGGGCAAGTGCTCCCGCCGCCGGCGGTACGCCGTAACCAGGCTCGGGTTGCTGCGCGCCGGTCCGGTGCGCGGATCGAGGCTCAGGAGAACAGGTGTGGGAATGACGTTTACGGCCAGGGAGATCGCTGAACGGGTAGCGGGTCTTGTGGAGGGGGATCCGGACCGGCGCCTCGCGGGAATTGCGCCTGCCGGGAGCGCCGGTCCGGAGCATCTCACATATGTCGTGAACGAGAAGTACGCGCGACACCTCGCCGATAACGATGCGGGCGCAGCTCTTGTTCCGACGGACCTCGCTGTGGAAGCGAACGGCACCACACTGATCCGGGTCGAGAATCCTGAACTCGCGTTCAGCAAACTGATCGTCCTGTTCGTTCCAAACGAGGACAGGCGCCCCGGCGTACATACGACGGCGGTGCTGGAGCCGGGAGTTGTCCTCGGGGCTGACGTGACCATAGGGCCATTCGTGACGATCGGTCGGGATGCCATGATCGGAGAGCGTACTGAGGTCGGACCCGGCTCGGTGATCGGTTCCGGCGTGATCATCGGGGACGACTGCAACATCGGACCATCGTGCACTCTTCTCAGAGGTGCCGTGGTTCGGGACCGCGTGCGGCTTCACGCAGGCGTGAGACTGGCCGTGGACGGTTTCGGATACGCTTCGGGGCCTGACGGTCCGGTGAAGATCCCCCAGGTCGGCCGGTGCATCATCGGCAGCGATGTCGAGATCGGGGCGAACAGTACGGTTGATCGAGGCTCGCTCGGCGACACTACGGTCGGTTCGGGTACCAGGATCGACAACCTCGTCCACATCGGACACAACTGCCAGATCGGGAGCAACTGCTTCATCGTGGCTCAGGTCGGTATTGCCGGAAGCAGCGTGGTCGAGGACGGAGTGCGCCTCGCCGGCCAGGTGGGACTGGCGGGCCATCTCACGGTGGGTGCAGGAGCAGCGGTGGGTGCGCAGTCAGGAGTCATGACGGACATCCCCGCCGGTGAGTTCTGGTCCGGCTACCCTGCGCGACCCCACAGAATGTGGCTGCGTTCGACCTCGATGTTCTACAAGCTACCCGAGCTCGCCAGGCGTATCGGGGAGTTTGAGAAAAAGAGCGGCAAGGAGGGGCCGTGAGCGGAGATCCTGCCGGCGAAGCACCAAGACAACAGACGATCGGGAATCCGTTCGCTCTCGAAGGCACGGGCCTGCACAGCGGTCAGCCGGCAAACGCCGAGGTGCGCCCTGCTGACGCCGACACTGGTATCGTATTTCGCCGGTCGGACCTCCGTGGAGAGCCCACCATTAAGGCAGATGTCGATCTCGTATCGGGCGTCGAGTGGGAGACGGTATTGGGACCGGAAGGTGGATCCGTCCGCACCGTCGAA
>JAENXO010000613.1 GCA_016649455.1 Gemmatimonadota bacterium
CGCCCGGCAGGGCGACTTCGATCGCGCGCTCGAGCTGACGGAGGAAGGGGAGGACGACGCGGGGGATGACCTTCTCCGCATACTCCATCGTGCGGTATTGCTCCGGTACGACGGGCAGTACGAAGAGAGCAATCGACTCCTTCAGGAAGCAGCCCTCGAGATCGATGACCGCTACACGAAGAGCGTGTCGCGTGCCGCTCTCTCGATGCTGACCAACGACAGAGCCCTCGCCTACAATCCTCCCGCATTCGAACGCATGATGGTCCACTACTACGGGGCCTTGAACTACCTGTCACTCGACAATCCAGACGAAGCAGCCGTCGAGGCGCGGCTGCTCAGTGCGCGCCTGATGGCGGATTCCGACGAACGTCTGGACGATCGGGATATCCGAATACGCCGGTCTCTCCACTATTTTGCGGGGGCCGTGTTCGAGACGGCCGGAGAGTGGAATGCCGCGGAAGTCGCCTACCGGAATGCGTGGGAAGGGTGGAATACGAATCCGGGGGCGCCTGAGCCCGAGCAGGCCCCCGCGGACCCGGACCCGGTCCGATCAGCCCTGGCCGACTCGACCGCGGTCCAGGAAACACTGTCGGGTCCCGTTCCCCCTCGAGGAGTGACGGTAGACTCGAGCCTGGCACGCGGACTCGCGGAGCTTACACCCGCGTTCATCGCCAGGGATCGCGCTCCGGCGCCGGACTCGGGTGAAGTGATTCTCGTCCTCGAGACCGGATTCGTCGCTCACCGAATAGAGCGTGCCGCGGCCGTGCCGATATTCAGCGGGTCGAACGACGGTGACGATTCGAGTAGCTATAACGCAAGTGTGTGTGCCGCGGCGCAAGCACTCGGAGCACAGGCTACGCTCGACGCCGAGGATTGCTCGCAGCCGACCGGGTCATCCCTGTTCATCCTCAAGGTCGCATGGCCGGAGATGCGCCGCAGTTCCGAGCCGATTCGGGGCGCGAGGATCACCGCACGAGACCAGAGCATCGTCGAGCCTGATCTGTCGGATCCCGCCCCCATGACCGACCGCCTGGTGGCGAGTACGTCGGGCACCGTCGATCCTGAATTAACTGTTCCAACAGTTCTCAATATCGATCTGTCGTCCGCGGCAATGTCGGCACACGACGCCGTCATCGTGGGCATCGTCGCGAAGACCATCGCGCGCGCGACCGGAAAGTACCTCGTGGTCCAGGCCGCCAAGGAAGCTGCGGAGGAAGAGGACGAAACCGCGGGTTTCCTCGTCGGACTGTTGGGAAACGCTGCCGCTGCCGCCTCGGAGCGAGCGGACACGCGCTCCTGGCACCTCCTGCCCGGTACGATCCGGATCGCGCGCATGACTCTGCCGTCCGGCGTTCATTCGATCGAGCTCGATCTCGACGCCCTGCAACAGAAGGAACCGCTCCGGGTGGAGCTCGGGGACTTCACCGTTCGCCCTGGCTCCGTCACGATCCTGCCGATTCGGTCCTGGCCCTGACGCGCCACGGAGGCCCGACGGACAGGGGTTTCGTGGCAGCGACCCGCCGTGCGCGTTAGGTTAGGCCGCCTTCCGGAAGATCCGGGCATTTCTCCGGTAAGGGGCGGCCATGACTGGGACTTGGACTCAACCGAACGACAGGCGCAATGAAGGGCATTGAGCGGCAGCGTGTAGGCTGGCTTCCCGTCTGGGGCTGGGCCATCGTGGCCTCGGCCCTCGTATGGCTGCTGTACGC
>JAENXO010000515.1 GCA_016649455.1 Gemmatimonadota bacterium
CGCACCGCGAGCGTGTGCGTATACCACCGGTTCGTGGACGTGGCGCTCCGGGCGCTGGAAGGTTCGGGCATTCCCGTAGCCGCGGTCGCGGCGGGATTCCCGCACGGTCTCAGCCCGTTCGAGCAGCGGGTGCAGGAGATCGAGGCCTCGGTGCGAGCCGGGGCGGCCGAGATCGACATCGTGATCACCCGGGCCCACGTGCTGACCGGAAACTGGCAGGCGTTGTACGACGAGGTCCGGGCGTTCCGGGAGGCGTGCGGAGAGGCTCATCTGAAAACCATTCTGGCTACCGGCGAGCTGGGGTCCCTGCGCAACGTCGGCAGGGCCAGCCTCGTGTGCATGATGGCGGGGGCCGACTTCATCAAGACCTCGACCGGCAAGGAGTCCGTCAACGCCACACTCCCGGTCGGGCTGGTGATGGTCCGGGCGATTCGGGAGTACCGGGAGCGCACGGGCTTCGACGTCGGGCTCAAGCCGGCGGGCGGGATCCGGAAGGCGAAGGACACGCTCACCTGGCTGTCGATGATGCGGGACGAGCTCGGACTGCCCTGGACGCGGCCCGGCCTGTTCCGGTTCGGCGCCAGTTCCCTGCTCCTCGATCTCGAACGGCAACTCGAACACCTCGCTACGGGAAGGTACTCCGCCGGATATCGGCACCCGCTCGCATGACATCCCGGGCAGCGAAAGCCGGCGCGCACTGGCAATGATCGCCGTCGGAGTGCCCCCGGCCGGGCCCGCCCAGGTTACGCCGGCGTCCGGCGCCGACCCCGTCCCGGAGTACGTGTCAGAACTCCTGTCGCTGTACGAGCCCGCGCCGAGCGTGTTCGACGTGCGAGAGGCCGTCGCCAGGTGGGAGAGCGAAGGCGGCTTCGACTCCGCGTCCGACTCGCTCCTGGCGGCACGGATGCGGAGACGTGCCCTGGAGACGGGTGAGACGCTCGCGTGGCTGCCGATTCCGGGGACGGATGGAGCATCTGGCACAGGGTCACCAGGACAGCTCGATGGGCTCGTTCGCCTCGAGCGAGCCCGGATCCTGCTGATGAGTTCGCCTGCCGGTCGAGCCGACCTCAGCCCCGACAAACGTCCCGAAGTCCGAGGGGCGCTCGATTTCTGGGCAGCCTGTAAATCTGCGACGTCCGCGGTCGAGCGGGAATTGTGGCTCGATCTGCGCACCCTGCTCACGCCCGATGAGCAGGAAGCGTGGGAAACCGCGGCACCGGGCGAAAAATGCAGTGTCGTGCGCGTGGCGATCATCGATCGAGCAGTTCGTTCCGCCCTGTCGGCCAATGAACGGCTCGCAGTTCACTACCGGCGGCTGGAGGCGGCCCGGGCCTGGTACGGGATCACCCGACCGCGCTTCATGAAAACGGCCTCCGACGACCGGGGCCGTCCGGACAGCCTGGAAGTGGACGATCGCGGATACATGTGGATCCGGCTCGGCGAGCCGACTGAGATCTTTTTCGCCACCCGCCCTCCGGCCAGCGATCTGCTCCGAATCGAGGAGGACTGGGTATGCGAGCGCCCCGGCGGCGTATGGCTGTTCCATTTCGTGCCGTACGATACGAATCGCCGGGTGCCATGCATGCCGCGCAGCGGTCATGCGCTGGTCGAGTCGTTCGGGCCCCTGGCCATGCCTGGAAATTCCTACTTCCAGCGCTACGTGACCCGGCTGTCCATCGACCCCCTCCCGCTGAAACGGATGGTCTTCACCTACCAGTCGGCAGACGACCTCGATGCAGCGTTGAACCTCGCAGAGGCGCGAATCTACCGTCAGCAGATTCGGATGATCGCGCGGGAATTGCATGTCCTTGCGATTACCGAGGCTCCGGACGTCCCGGACCTGCAGCCGATCGTGGACGTCATGTTCGAGGCTCTGAGGTTCTGGAATCCGGGGCCGGGCAGTGCGGCGGTATGGTTCGTGGGCACGGCGCGGGCCGATCAGCTCGAGGTCTGGCCCGCCGACGGCGGTGAGTTGCGCACCGCGAACCTGACCGTGGCGCTCCGGGCCCCGGAAGAGACGACCGTACGGGACGTCAGGCGCGAGTTCGTGACCCTTGCCCCGCTCCCGGAGGGCGCAGGTGTGGACGCATTCCTTCTCACCACGCGCTCTCCCGACCCCTGGCCGTTCACCATCGCGCTGCGTGACGGCAATTTCGGGGAGCCCGTTGGCAATTGGCTGCAGGA
>JAENXO010000499.1 GCA_016649455.1 Gemmatimonadota bacterium
CGAGTTCCTGCTGTCGCACAGCAGGATCAGCATTCCGGAGCCCGGAAAGCGCATCTACAGCGTGAACGAGGGGAATTTTTCGAGCTGGTCCCCTGAGCAGCAGGATCTCGTACAGTGGTTCCGGGGAACGGGCTCGAACGGCGGAGGGGGGTTCTCGCAGCGGTACGTGGGTTCCCTGGTCGCAGACTTTCACCGCACCCTGCTGTACGGTGGATTCTTCATGTATCCGGGAGACCGGAAGAATCCGCGCGGAAAGCTGAGACTGCTGTACGAGGCGGCGCCCCTCGCGATGCTGTGTGAACAGGCCGGCGGCCGGGCGAGCGACGGCACCCGGGACATCGTGTCGATCGAGCCACGGGAGCTTCACGAGCGGACGCCACTGTACATGGGGAATCGGGAATGGGTCGATCTCGCCGAGCGAACCTTGTCGGGCGGGGGAGTCCGAGAGGAGTGATCTGAGGCCAGAGCGGATGTCGGGTGAAAGGCCGGAACCGCCGGCCCCTCACCCGACACCGGATGCAGCTCAGTCTGCTTCCGTCCTGTCGTCCAGTTCGGCGTGTGCCGCGGCGAGTCGAGCGACGGGAACCCGAAACGGAGAGCAAGAAACGTAGTTCATCCGAAGTCCGTGACAGAACCGGACCGAGTCCGGATCACCCCCGTGCTCGCCGCAGATCCCGACCTTCAGGTCGGGCCGCGCCTCCCGCCCTTCCTTGACCGACGCCCGCATCAGGCGTCCGACGCCTTCCGTATCCAGCGACTGGAACGGGTCCTTCGCGTACACGCCGGCCTCCACGTACAACGGCAGGAACGATCCAGAGTCATCGCGTGACAGGCCGAGCGTGGTCTGGGTCAGGTCGTTGGTGCCGAACGAGAAGAACTCAGCCTCCTGCGCAATCGGTCCCGAAGTGAGACAGGCGCGGGGCAGTTCAATCATCGTTCCGACCAGGTAGTCGATCCGGTCGTCCCGTTCCGCGAATACTTCGCGGGCCGTCTGGTCGACCAGCGCCCGCTGGTTCTTGAATTCTCCGACATGGCCGACCAGGGGAACCATGACCTCCGGCTGAACGTCGATCCCGTCGGCCTGGGCATCGAGGGCTGCCTCGAAGATGGCCCGCGCCTGCATCTGCGTGATCTCCGGGTGCGAGTAGCCGAGTCGGCATCCCCGGTGGCCGAGCATCGGATTCGCCTCGGTGAGACGCTCGACGGCCGTTTCGACCTCTTCGACTGTCCGTCCCAGGGCGACCGCCATCCGTTCCAGTTCCTCGGATTCCGACGGGAGGAACTCGTGCAGCGGGGGATCGAGGAGCCGGATGGTCACTGGAAGCCCGTCCATCGCACGGAAGATGCCCTCGAAGTCCGAGCGCTGCATCGGAAGAAGCCTGTCAATTGCTCGCTTCCGACCTTCTGGTTCGGTTGCGAGAATCATCTCCCGGACTGCATCGACACGTTCTTCACCGAAGAACATGTGCTCGGTCCTGCACAGGCCGATTCCCTGGGCTCCGAATTCGCGCGCGGCAGCGGCATCCTCCGGGTTGTCGGCGTTGGCCCGGACCCGGAGCCGGCGGATCTCGTCGGCCCAGGTCATGAGTCGATCGAAGTGCTCTCCCGGTTCGGGCTGGACCGTGGGGATCCGACCTGGAATGACCTCGCCGCTCGCTCCGTCCACCGTGATCCAGTCTCCGCCCTCCACCACCTGGCCGTTCGACCGGATCACTCTCCGCTCTTCATCGATCTCCAGCGATTTGGTACCGACGACGCAGCACTTGCCCATGCCCCTCGCGACCACGGCCGCGTGGCTCGACTTCCCGCCGCGCGCCGTGACGATGGCCACCGCGGCGACCATTCCCTCGAAATCGTCGGGCGATGTCTCGTTGCGGACCAGGACGACGCTTTCACCCTGTTCCGCCAGCTCCACGGCCTCGCGCGCCGTGAATACGACCCTGCCGGATGCGGCACCGGGTGACGCCGGGTTACCGATCGCGAGCGGCGTGTAATCGGCATCCGGATCTACCATCGGGTGCAGAACTTCGTCGAGCCGCTCGGGCTCGACTCTCCCGACGGCCTCCTCACGCGAGATCATCCCTTCATCGGCCATCTCGACCGCGATGCGAACTGAGGCTCGGGCCGTACGCTTGCCGTCGCGAGTCTGCAGAAGAAACAGTTCACCGTCCTCGACGGTGAATTCGAGATCCTGCATTTCACGGTAGTGCAATTCCAGGCGCTCAGCCGTCTCCTTCAGTTGCTCGAGCGATCCGGGCAGGTGGGTCGCC
>JAENXO010000574.1 GCA_016649455.1 Gemmatimonadota bacterium
ATCGGGTCCATCCGCATCGCCATGTCGGCGGTCGTCATCATGGTCGGGACCCGCTTCGACGGATCCTCCGGGTCCGGCGCGAGGTCCTTGTCGGCCACGTCCTTCGGCGTCCACTGCCAGGCCCCGGCGGGACTCTTCGTCAGTTCCCATTCATATCCGAACAGCAGGTCGAAGTAGCCCATGTCCCACTGCGTCGGGTTCGGCGTCCAGGCGCCTTCCAGTCCGCTGGTGATCGTGTCCGAACCGACACCGCTGCCGAAGCTGCTCTTCCAGCCGAGGCCCTGCTCCTCGATGCCGGCGCCCTCGGGCTCCGGACCGAGAAGTGCGGCATCACCGGCTCCGTGGCACTTGCCGAACGTGTGTCCTCCGGCGGTCAGCGCTACGGTCTCCTCGTCGTCCATCGCCATGCGCTTGAAGGTCTCGCGGATGTCGCGGCCCGACGCGACCGGATCGGGATTGCCGTTCGGACCTTCCGGGTTCACGTAAATGAGGCCCATCTGCACGGCGGCCAGCGGATTCTCGAGCTCGCGGTCGCCGGAATAGCGCGCGTCGCCGAGCCACTCGCCCTCGGCCCCCCAGTAAATGTCCTCCTCCGGCTCCCAGACGTCTTCGCGCCCACCCGCGAATCCGAAGGTCTCGAGGCCCATCGACTCGATGGCGATGTTGCCGGCCAGGATCATCAGGTCGGCCCACGAGAGCTTCCGGCCGTACTTCTGCTTGATCGGCCAGAGCAGGCGGCGCGCCTTGTCGAGGTTCACGTTGTCGGGCCAGCTGTTGAGGGGGGCGAAGCGCTGGGTGCCGGACCCCGCGCCCCCACGGCCGTCGCCGATGCGGTAGGTGCCTGCGCTGTGCCAGGCCATCCGGATGAACAGACCGCCGTAGTGGCCGTAATCGGCCGGCCACCAGTCCTGCGAGTCGGTCATCAGCTTATGGAGGTCCTGCTTCAGGGACTCCAGGTCGAGTTTCTTGAATTCTTCGGCGTAGTCGAATTCTTCACCCATCGGATCGCCCGCGGGCGGGTTCTGATGCAGGATCCTCAGGTTCAGCTGGTTCGGCCACCAGTCACGGTTCCTGGCGCCGCTGCCGGCCGCGTGGCCGAACGGGCACTTGCTGTCATCGTTCATGACGTCGACCCCTGCTCTTGTTGGCGGGTAGTTTCCATGGCACCGTTACATGTTCGCAGCGGAGGATCGGACACGAAAGAGGCATGGAACAGTGGCCTCCGTTAAGTTGGCTGGACTCGTTCACTGCCGCCGGCGTGAGCGGAATACGTTCCCACGGAAGCCAGTGCCCGTCATATCGGGTGAGCGCAGAGATCAGGGATGGAGGTCAGGAATGAGAAAGGCGATCGCGATACCGGCGAGTCTGCTCGGAATGGTCGTAGCAGCCGTCATTCTGGCACCGGGCGCAGCGGCGCAGGACGCAGGCCTGCAGGCGGCGACCGAGTGGCAATCTCCGCCCGCAGACTGGCTGGAGGTGCTCTACGCGCCGCAGCTCCCCCAGGTGTGGACGGCACCGACGGGCGAGTACATGCTCCTCGCCGATCCCGTGCTCTATCCTCCGCTCGCCGAACTGGCCGGCCCGATGCACAAGCTTGCCGGCATGCGGGTGAATCCCGCCACCAACGGCTACCACGGCCAGCACGGGGGCACGGCTCCCCGCCTGGTGCGGGTTGAGGGCGGCGCCACCAGCCCGCTCGATCTGCCGGCGGACGCCGAGGTCCTGGGCGTGGAATGGACCGCGGACGGACAGCGCTTCGCGCTCACGGTCGGATTCGCCGATTACATCGGCCTGTGGGTCGGCTCGGTCGATGGCGACGTGACCAGGATAGACGACCTGGCCCTCAACCCGTTGATGGGCTCCCCCGTGAGCTGGCTGCCCGACCAGGAGCGCCTGCTCGTCCGCCGAATTCC